>CAVKNU010000410.1:0-2008 GCA_963657465.1 Lachnospiraceae bacterium | reverse complement strand
GATGCAAGGCTCCATCCATGTCTTGCTTGTCAAGTGCCTGGGCAATGCGACGAGCCGTATTGGTGGTGGCGAGCGTGTTTGGGGTGACATACGATGGGATGAGCGCCTTTGTCAAGCCAACCTTCACCTCTTTGTTTGGCACGTCGAGCGTATAGTAATTGTAGTCTCTGTTGTAGTCCTTGATGGTGATGTAACCGCTTTGGTAGAGCAATGGCATGATGGTGGTCATTCCTTCGGTAGGAGCGTCAAACTCACTCTCATCAGCCTCCACACGAGTGATGTCTGTAGGCACGGCACCATGCTTGCGCATCATATTGATGAGGTAAGTTGGTGTGCCTGAGCTGAACCAATAAGCTCCAAATTTTTGCTCAGAGAAACAATTGAGCAAACTGTAAGGATTGAAAACATCAGGGGAAACTCCTGAGAAATGATAACCATCGTAATGCTCCTTGAGCTTGGCAATCGCCATTTCTCGTGAAATGCCATTAGCCTTGGCAAGCATGTCGATGTCTTCCGACATGTTTTCCATGAGTTCGTCCTTGGTGATTCCGCAAATACTAGCGTAATCATCATTCATAGAAATATTGGTGATATTGTTCAGCTCGCTGAAGATGCTGAGCTGGGAAAACTTCGTGATACCAGTGAGGAAGACGAAACGGAGCTTAGGTTCGCAGAATTTGAGAGGGCTATAGAAATTGCGCACGATATTTCGCAACACATCCAGTTGCTCTTTCTCATGTACGACATCCAGCAGGGGGGCATCGTATTCATCAATGAGCACCACCACCTGCTTGCCTGTCTTCTCATAGGCGGTGCTGATTAGTTCCGTCAATCTGTTGTTGGCATCAATCTGAGGTTTGGTAATGCCCCATTTCTTTTCCTCGGTCTCTAGGATGAATCCCAAGTATCTCTCCAATTGTTCTCTTTCCATGTGCTTTCCACCGCTCATGTCGAAGTGGAGCACTGGGTATTCCGTCCATTCCTTCTCCAGCTTTTCGATAGCCAAGCCTTTGAACAAGTCTTTCTTGCCCTCGAAATAGCTCTGCATGGTGGATACGAGGAGCGACTTACCGAAACGGCGTGGTCGTCCCAAGAAGAAATACTTCCCACTGGTATGCGCCATGCGATAGACGTATTCCGTCTTGTCGATGTAGAGCAAATCTTCCTTGCGGATTCGCTCAAAGGTCTGTATTCCTATAGGATATAATTTCAATGCCATAGTCTTGTCATTTTTGATAGCATACAATTCTGTTGCAAAGATACAAAACTTTTTTGAATATGTGTGTAAATTAAGGGATTTTATTTTTGTAGGTGATTTATTCCGTTATGTTGAAATAGAATTCTCAGTCTTTCTTTAATTTTGCGCTCGTATTGTGAAATGGGGAAGAGTTTTCTTCCCAAAAATAAAAAGAATCATGGAAAAGAAAGAAATGAACAAGGAAAACAAAGTAGTGATAGATGATTTCGACTTCTCATTGATAGCCGATTTCTTTAAGAGAGTGGAGCGACAAGGTCCTGGCGGTGAGTGGGAGACAAGACTTGCTACTAGTCTCATTCCCGATTTTAAGCGCAAGATAAGAATCGCAGACATCGGGTGTGGCGCTGGGAGCCAAACCTTTGTGCTTGCCGATGAGTATGATGCAGATATAATGGCTGTGGACTTGTTGCCAGAGATGATAGATAAGGTAAGAGCGAGATGCGAGGAAAAAAGTGTGGAAGATAGTGTTCATCCCCTGCAAGCTTCAATGGATGCCTTACCATTCTTGCAGAATACTTTTGACTTGATTTGGGCGGAAGGTTCCATCTTTATCATGGGATACGAGAAGGGTTTGCGATACTTGCGCCAGTTCTTGAAGCCTGGTGGTTACATCGCCGTAACGGATTGCTCTTGGCTCAACCGTCAGCGTCCGAAGAACATGAGTTGGATAAACGACAATGTGCCTGAGATTGACACCATCGAAAATAAAATAGCGCAAATGTCAGAGGCGGGTTACGAGCCTTACGCTCA
>CAVKNU010000409.1:0-2009 GCA_963657465.1 Lachnospiraceae bacterium | reverse complement strand
CCGACTTACCCAGAGCAGATCAGCTTTACTCTGGAAACCTTAGATATTCGGCCTGAAGGATTCTCACCTTCATCTCGCTACTCATTCCGGCATTCTCTCTTCTTGTTCCTCCACTGCTCCTTTCGGTACAGCTTCGTCGTACGCAAGAATGCTCCTCTACCACTCAGTTAAACTGAATCCTAAGCTTCGGTGTTGTGTTTTAGCCCCGGACATTTTCGGCGCAGGACCTCTCGACTAGTGAGCTGTTACGCACTCTTTGAATGAATGGCTGCTTCTGAGCCAACATCCTAGCTGTCTTCGAAATCCCACATCCTTTTCCACTTAACACGCACTTTGGGACCTTAGCTGTAGGTCTGGGCTGTTTCCCTTTTGACTACCCAACTTATCTCGTGCAGTCTGACTCCCGTACATCGGCTATCTGGCATTCGGAGTTTGATATCGCTTGGTAAGCTTTGACGCCCCCTTACAAATTCAGTGCTCTACCTCCAGTAGTCTAATACGAGGCTAGCCCTAAAGCTATTTCGAGGAGAACCAGCTATCTCCGGGTTCGATTGGAATTTCTCCGCTATCCACACCTCATGCCCACCCTTTTCAACGGATGTGGCTTCGGTCCTCCATTTCCTTTTACGGAAACTTCAACCTGGACATGGATAGGTCACCCGGTTTCGGGTCTACAATCACTGACTTATCGCCCTATTCAGACTTGGTATCCCTTCGGCTCCACACCTTTAGTGCTTAACCTTGCCAGTAATCGTAACTCGCCGGACCGTTCTACAAAAAGTACGCCGTTCCACATTAAAATGGTTCGACAGCTTGTAAACACAGGGTTTCAGGTTCTCTTTCACTCCCCTCCCGGGGTTCTTTTCACCTTTCCTTCACAGTACTATGCGCTATCGGTCACTAAGAAGTATTTAGGGTTACGGGGTGGTCCCCGCGCTTTCAGACAAGGTTTCTCGTGTCTCGTCCTACTCTGGATACCGCCATGCAACTTATCCTTTCGCTTACGAGGCTTTCACTCTCTTTGGCTGGCTTTCCCAAAACCATTCTGCTAGAATTCGTTGATCAATTATGCGGTCCGAACCCCGAAATGCACGCATCTCGGTTTGCCCTCTTTCCATTTCGCTCGCCGCTACTTTGGAAATCGATTTTTCTTTCTCTTCCTCCGGCTACTTAGATGTTTCAGTTCACCGGGTTCCCTTCATTACACTATGTATTCATGCAATGATGACTGGAGTCTGTCCAGCCGGGTTTCCCCATTCAGATATCTCTGGATCACAGGTTATTTGCACCTCCCCAAAGCTTTTCGCAGCTTATCACGTCTTTCATCGGCTCTTAGTGCCAAGGCATCCACCCTGCGCTCTTTATTGTTTAATCTCTCGATGTATAGCGTTACATCTCTTTAAATTTCTCTAAAGAACTTTAGTTTTAGACCTTTTCGTCTTTACTATCTTGGTTTGTTAATTCTCGGATGTCTTGATATTTAAGATTTTATCTTTTTTATCAATTCTCTACTGTATGAAGTTTTCAAGTTGCTATAAGACCAGTTTCCTGATCATATGAAAAATCAATTCTTTGATCTCTCATATGGTCCCACAATCTTTCATTTCTCTTATTGTGGAATCTTATATATGAAAGCACTTTCGTGCTATTTTGTCATACCCGGCAGCCACCTGCTTTCCCACGCCGTCTCCAACGTAGTATCATCGGCCGATTAGGTCTTAACCATCGTGTTCGGGATGTGTACGGGTGTTTCCCCTAACCGCATCGCCACCGGAAATCTTCAGTTTCTTTGAAAACTGAACAGTGAAACAATCCTCTACTCTTTTCCTTAGAAAGGAGGTGATCCAGCCGCACCTTCCGATACGGCTACCTTGTTACGACTTCACCCCAGTTATCGAACCTGCCTTCGGCAGCTCCCTCCTTGCGGTTGGGTCACTGACTTCGGGCATTTCCAACTCCCATGGTGTGACGGGCGGTGTGTACAAGACCCGGGAACGTATTCACCGCGA
>CAVKNU010000408.1:0-2032 GCA_963657465.1 Lachnospiraceae bacterium | reverse complement strand
CATCGCCCTTCACCTTCCCCTATCTCACTCATAAGCTACGACTGTTTCTGGTCATAAGCTAAGCCTCAACTCTAGGATAAGTTAAGACCGATACTTTTAATAAGTAACCCTATAAGACGAGTGAAAGGTGGTGAAGGGTGGGTGAAGGGGCAACGACAACCCTTCACCCACCTCAACACCAGTGTTTATCGGCATTTCAGCCCAAAAGGTGAAGGGTGAAGGGTAAAAAGCGAAGTAAGCTGCTATCCAAAACTATGTCCCGACATCTCAGAAACAATGTCGGGACGTAGCGATTTTTGCCTCCCTACAGCAATACATTGCCCCTTCTTAGGCAACGTTGTGCCTTAGAAGGGGCAATAGTGTGCTCCTTAAGGGCAAAAATCGCAAACATATTCAGCATGACTAAAAAAACTTTGTTTTTTATTTTGTTATGTTGCTGATTTAAACTATCTTTGCAGCAGAATTGCAAAAAGACTATGGCATCGAAAAGATATCCTTTAGGAATACAGACTTTCTCCGAAATCGTGAAGGGGAATTACTTTTACGCTGATAAGACCAACATCGTTTATCAGCTGGCTCATTACGCCAAGTTTCATTTTCTGAGTCGCCCACGCCGATTCGGAAAGTCTTTGTTCGTCTCTACCCTTCAAGCATACTTCGAGGGTAAGAAAGAACTATTCAAGGGACTTGCCATCGAGAAGTTGGAAACAGAATGGGAATCCTATCCTGTCATCCACTTGGATTTGAGTTGTGGTAAGTACTATAATTTAGAAAACACTTATTCTATCCTGAATGGAATTCTAGAAATAGAAGAGAAGAAATATGGCATAGAAGTCAATCCTATAGATAGCAAGTCTTATGGCAGTCGCCTGAAAAACGTATTGATGGCTGCCACTGCCCAAACTGGCAAGCAAGCTGTCGTTCTTATCGACGAGTACGATGCCCCTATGCACGACTCCATGAATGATGAGACCTTACAAGGTACCATCCGAAACATCATGCGAGATTTCTTCAGCCCATTGAAGCAACAAGAGGGCAACTTGCGTTTTGTCTTCATCACTGGCATCTCCAAGTTTAGCCAACTCAGCATCTTTAGCGAGCTTAACAACCTGAAGATACTCACCCTGAAAGATGAGTACAGTAGTTGCTGTGGCATCACCAAGTCTGAGCTTACCCAATACTTCCGAGAGGGCATCGAGGAAATGGCTGAACACAACGGACTTACCTACGATGAAACCTTGGAGCAACTCAAGGAGCATTATGATGGTTATCACTTCAGCGTCAATAGCGAGGACATCTTCAATCCTTACAGCATCATCAATGCCTTGGACGACAAAGAATTCAACAGCTATTGGTTCGCCTCTGGCACGCCGACTTTCTTGATTGAGTTGTTGCAGAAGAAGAACTTGGATATGCTCAATCTGAATGACCTCTGGATAAATGATGACCGTTTCGATGCTCCTACTGAAAAGATAACAGACCCTATTCCTGTTCTTTTCCAAAGTGGCTATCTCACCATCAAAGGATATGAGCGAAGGGGCAAGCTGTATCATCTTTGCTTTCCGAACCTAGAAGTAAGACAAGGCTTTTCTAAGAGTCTTGTCAGATACTATTCGGTACAAGACATGAACCGATATGATGCCATCGTATATGCCTACTCTAGAAATGTCCTCATCAATGACGACATGGAAGCCTTCATGCCTCATCTGAAGACATTCTACGATAAGTTCCCATATACGATTATCAACAACAACGAGCGACACTATCAAGCCGTAATGTTCACCATCTTCACCATGCTCGGTGGTGATGTGGAGGTGGAGCATACGACATCAGACGGCAGAATCGACCTCGTACTGAAGACAGAATACAGTATTTTCATCTTCGAATTGAAATACAATAAGACTTCTGATACAGCTATGACTCAAATCAACGACAAGGATTATGCCAAGGCTTTTGCTGATGACGAGCGGAAAGTTGTGAAAGTTGGCATCAATTTCTCTGAAGACCAAAGAAGTATCGAGAGCTGGACTGT
>CAVKNU010000407.1:0-2047 GCA_963657465.1 Lachnospiraceae bacterium | reverse complement strand
TATATTTATCAATGGTAGGAAGATGCAAGACCAGATGGATTTGCAACGTTTGCAACCAAGCGACATAAAGAAAATTGAAGTAATCAACAACCCTGGTGCACGATATGATGCCAGTGTGAAGAGTGTCCTACGCATTACCACAAAGAAGACGCAGGGCGAAGGCTTCAGCTTTGACAATAAAACTACGTTTTCGGTCAATGAAGAAAAACGTTTGAGCTCTTATGAGTCGTTCCAAGGAAATTATCGAAAAGGAGGATTGGATGTCAATGGGTTCTTGTATGGTGCATATGCTCACACTCCAGAAAACAAACAGGTGACGCAATATTCATACATCACAGATACTTGGCAGCAGAATATGAACGTCAATCAAGAATTCACGAACATCAACCCATACGCACGCTTGGGGGTTAGCTATATGCTTGGCGAAGAAAGCAATTTGGGTGCCAGCATCAGCTACAATCGTTTCGCAAAGGATAAGGGCGAAGGAACTCAGACGTTCAATATAATGCAGAACAATGTACAGAAGGAATCGTCAATCGTTGATTATCTTAGTCCAGGTCAGTCAACGACTTATTCCGCCAATGCTTATTATGTTGGCAAGATAGGAGGGCTGAATGTGGATTTCAATACAGACTATTATTGGTATGGCAAGAAGCAGTGGATGGACTTACACGAAACAGTGCTTGACGAATATCGCCAGACAGAGACGGAAAAGTCTGATGTCTGCTCTTATCGCAACAATCGTAACTATTTGTTGGCATCCAAACTTGTCCTCAGTATTCCATTGTTGAACGGCACTTTTTCGTTGGGCGGTGAATACAGTCATGTGAATCGAAAAAATCACTACCAAGTGGAGCCAGAAGTGGTTGATAACGAGAAAGAGAAAGTCAAGGAATCAATGACTTCGGCGTTCGTTGACTATAGCCGTAAATTCGGACAACTGACGATGCAAGCAGGGCTTCGCTATGAATACATCGACTTTGACTATTATGACAATGAATTGTATATAGCAGAACAAAGCAAGACTTACGACAATTGGTTTCCGTCTTTGGCTCTCTCGCTTCCTGTTGGCAAGACACAGATGCAACTGACGTATGCCACCGACATCTATCGTCCAAGCTACAACGAGCTTAGAAGCGGTGTGCAGTATGACAACCAATACACCTACGAGTCGGGCAATCCATTCCTCGTTCCTTCAATTACGCACAATCTTGCCTACGGACTCTCTTGGGAATGGCTCAATCTACAACTGGTTTATTCGCATATCTCAGATGAGGTTTGTACGATGACGCAGACTTACCGTGACGATCCGATGAAGTCACTCGCTCGCCCAGAGAACATCAATAGCTACAACTCTTTCCAAGCAGGCCTGACGCTGAACCCTACCTTTGGCATTTGGCATCCAACATTGGAAACAATGCTCTATAAGCAATGGCTCAAGATGGATACGCATGTGGGCAATAAGCTTGACAATCCTGTGGCAGTTTTCCAACTTACCAATGCGTTTGACTTCAAGTTGCTGACGGCTTCACTTGTAATGACCGCACAGACCGAAGGTAATATGGGTAACAAATGTATCCGCCAAGGCTATTTCAATACAGACCTGTCACTCTACAAGTCGTTGCTCAAGAATCGCCTTACGTTGACACTTGACGTTTCAGATGTATTTGGAACGGGGAACCAACATCGCACATTCTATTCAGGTGCGCAAAGAACAATGTTATATGACCTAAATTCCACAAGTACCATTACCTTTAGCATCCGCTATCGCTTTAACGCAACGAACAGCAAGTATAAAGGAACTGGTGCAGGTCAATCTCAAAAGAACAGAATGTAAAGTCATAAAACTAAAGCTTCGGAAAAGAATAAAAATCAACTTGTTGCAAACAGAAAGTTTCTTAAAATGGAAACATAGAAAGTTGATTTTTAATATAAATGATATGATTTTTCCTATTATACATCAACATGACTCCATGCAATGCGGAATAGCCTTAACAACAAAATTCCTCTTTTTGTTCACATTAAAATGAATCCATTACGGTTGTTT
>CAVKNU010000406.1:0-2060 GCA_963657465.1 Lachnospiraceae bacterium | reverse complement strand
CCGTCTATTCGAGTATGTATCTTGATTTGTGGAATGTTCTTAACCACAGCTTCCAATTGATCCATCACCTTGCCTGTTTGTGCAAGACTATATCCCGGGTGGCATTGCACGTTCACATCAATAGTGCCCATATCCTCTTGCGGCACAAAACTTGTCTTGGTCGTAGCAATCATAATGGCTAATAGAACGATGGAAAGCGGCAATGAAAGCATGACAAGTTTGTGGTGCTTCACAGTCTTTAGTATTGAACGCATATAGGCATTCTGCCATTTGTTCTGCTTGTTTCCTACTGGCTTTTTCTTCCGCTTCAAGACCAAGGTACTAAGAGCTGGACATAGCGTCAAGGCATTGAATAAGGATATGGCTACGGCAGCAGCCATTGTCAGTCCAAACTCTTTATAGAACACTCCCGTTGTTCCGCTTGTGAAACTCACTGGGATGAAAACCGCCATAAAGACAATGGTAGTGGTGATGAGTGCTGCCTTCAGGTCTTTCATTGCTTCTACGGTAGCACGAAATACGCTCTCACAGCCTTGGGTTAACTTTGCTTGAACAGCCTCGACCACGACAATGGAGTCGTCAACCACAGTTCCGATAACAAGTACAAGGGCGAAAAGCGTGAGCAGATTCAGACTGAAACCTACGGCATACATAAAGCCAAACGTACCGATGAGCGACACAAGAATGGCTATGGTTGGTATGACCATCGACCGCCAATCACGCAGAAACACAAATACGACAATCACCACAAGCACGAGGGCAATGACGAGTGTTTCCGTGACATTGCGCATGGAGGCATTAAGAAAGTCCATTACGCTTGTCTGGTCTTCAAGAACCATTCCGTCAGGAAGTGATTGGCGTACATCATCTTCCACCTTATCTATTTGCTTGATAATGCCGTTGGCGTTGGTACCTGCCGTTTGTGTGATGCTTGCCGATGCGCCAGGCTTACCACTGGTCGTACTCTTCATATTATAGTCCACCGTTCCCAACTCTATCCGTGCTACATCGCCAAGGCGCAACACCCCACCATCGACAGAGGCTTTAATCACGATATTGCGGAACTCGCTTTCATCGCTGTAACGTCCACGATATTTCAGTACATATTGAAAAGTATTGTCCGACTCCGCAGCCAACGATCCCATAGGCGATTCGAGATTTTGTGCAGCCAAGGCCTTGTCAATGTCGGCTGGTACCAGTCCGTAGGCATGCATTTTTGCAGGATCGAGCCATATACGCAACGCATAGTCGGCTCCAAAAACATTCACCTCGCCAACACCGGCTATACGTGACAGTTGCGGTTCGATATTTATCTTCATGTAGTTGGTCAATGTCTTTGAGTCGTAGCGACCGTCTGGACTGTATAGAGTTATAAACTTCAGATTGGAGTTTTGCGTCTTGCGTACAGTTACGCCGCTCTTTGTCACTTCGGATGGCAACAGTCCTTGAGCCGAAGCCACACGATTCTGCACGTTCACCACAGCCATATTGGGGTCAGACCCTTGCTTGAAGTATATGGTTATGGTGCAAGTGCCGTTGTTGGCGGCTGTGGAAGTCATATACTGCATGTTTTCCACACCGTTTATCGATGCCTCCAATGGTGTTACCACGCTTTTCATTACTGTCTCGGCATTAGCGCCAACGTATGTTGCGTTTACCTTGACGGTTGGTGGAGCAATGTCGGGATATTGTTCCAACGGAAGACAGAGAAGTCCGATAATGCCTATTATGACAGTGACAACCGAAAGCATGACCGATAGAATTGGACGGTCTATAAATGTCTTGATATTCATGTTTTATTCCTTTTACATTATTACGTTGCTTTTACACAAATTCGTCCGCAAATATATAAAGGGAGTCTGTTGACATTTTGTAGTTTTGTACAGCATAAGGAATAAAACTGATTTTTAATAGTATCGTAACATGAATACTGCAATATGCTTTTAATAGCCGCGTTTGTATAAATACAAATCATCACAACTATGTGGAAATATTACGCTTTGTTGTCAGCCTTCTTTGCCGCATTGACGGCAGTCTTCGCCAAAATTGGAGTGAAAGAC
>CAVKNU010000405.1:0-2089 GCA_963657465.1 Lachnospiraceae bacterium | reverse complement strand
TTTCATGCAATTATATCTGTGGATAATTCTCTCTAAAATGTGGATACCCTTCGTCCTTTTGATATCCACATTTTAAGAAGATGGATTTCATTGCCTCTCTATAAGATGATTCCTTTTCCAAATGGTGTTTCTATCCACATTTATCTTAGAAAAAAAGTTTTTTTCCACCGTCAAAATGACGAATCTTCCTTTTTCTGAAATTCGCTTCTCTTCCCTGTTTCTGGTATAATTCACTTATCAGGAACCAAGACAGGAAGGAGGTTTCCCTATGGGCGGTAATTATGAAAAAAACATGTACAATCAACTGATGGAAGTCATGGCAAAGCTTGACTCCATGGAGCAGGAACATGAGCGGGACCGCCGGGAGATCAAAAGCCTGACAGCAGAGGTATCTAGCCTACGCAAGGAGAATACCGGGCTGAGGGAGAAAGTGGACAGCCTGAAACAGGATATCTCCTTACTGGAAGAAAAGAATGGAAAACTGGAAAAAGAAAACCAGCTTCTTCGGGATGATAACGAAAGAATGAAACGCACATTAAATAATGACAGCTCCAATTCCTCCACCCCTCCTTCGAATGACAAGCCAGGGAGAGCACCGAATACTTTCAACAGCAGGAAACCAACCAAAAAGAAACAGGGTGCCCAGCCGGGGCACAAAGGGAATGGGCTGTCAAAGGCGGATGTGGAAAGGAAAATCCAGGAAGGCATTTATGGGCACCGGGTTGAAGAGATTGGAAATCCAGGTGGAAACTATATCACAAGATACCGCCTTGATCTGGAAATAAAAACGGTTGCGACGGAAATCCGGATCTATGCGGATGAGAATGGGAAATTCCAAGTTCCGGATGATTTGAAGGCAGAGGTATCTTATGGTGAGAATATCAAGGCAATTGCAGCTTTCCTGTATAGTGAAGGCGTTGTTGCAAATGACCGGATCTGCACATTCATCAATTCCATTGCTGGGGGCCAGCTGGGACTTTCCACTGGCAGTGTGTATGGATTCTGCAGAAAATTTGCGGGATGTTGCGCCCATGAGACTGCCAAGATTGAGCAGGAACTTCTCAATTCTTATGAGATTTGTACGGACGCAACGCCCGTAAAAACAAACGGGAAACAGACTCATATCAGAAATTTTAGTAATGAAGGGAATGTCCTTTACTGCAGTAGTGAAGCCAAGAATCTGGAAACGCTCGGAACGTTCCGGGTACTGAGGGAATTTACTGGAGTGCTGACCCACGACCATGAGACCGCCCTATATCACTTTGGGACGAAGCATGGGGAATGTAATGTCCATTTGGCCCGTTACCTGCTAAAAAACACAGAAGAAACTGGCAACCGATGGAGTCATGACATGGGCAGTTTTTTAAGCAGAATGAATCAGGCACGGAACAAATGGAAACAAGAAGGGCATTCCCGTTTTTCATCTGCACAGCTTGACCGTTACAGCCGCCGATATGACGAGATCATTGCGTTCGGACTGGAGCAGAATCAAAGAACAAAGGGGAGGGTTGCAAAGGAGGAAGAGAAGAGACTGCTTAATCGTCTGAGAAAATACAAGGAAAACCATCTTCTGTTCCTGTACGATTTCCAGGTACATTTCAGCAACAATATGAGTGAGAAAGACCTTCGGATTTGTAAAGGGCGGCAAAAAATGGCAGGAGGTTTTCGGACGGGAGCAGGAAGAGAAATGTATTGTGAGATCATGAGTTTTATAGAAACGGTAAAACGAAGGGAACTTAACATTTTCCAAAGCATAGTCAAACTCATGCGTGGCACACCGGTCATAGAATGACCGGTGTATTAGTCGTGGAATTAAACGGGTTGTCTGAACTGTTACAAAAAATGAAATTTGGTCTAAAAAAATTTTTAAAAAGTGTTGACAATTCCTACAATTTGAATTATACTGTTCAAGCAATCGCATTTGAGACAAATGTGAAAACAGATATGGGGTCTTAGCTCAGCTGGGAGAGCATCTGCCTTACAAGCAGAGGGTCACAGGTTCGAGCCCTGTAGGCCCCATCCATTAACTAAATATGGCGGAATAGCTCAGCTGGCTAGAGCACACGGTTCATACCCGTGGTGTCGAGAG
>CAVKNU010000404.1:0-2096 GCA_963657465.1 Lachnospiraceae bacterium | reverse complement strand
TGAAGGAGAAAACGCTGTTTCCTGCCGCTTTCGGAAGTAAAAGAAGGAATTGTTTAGCGTTTCTCGCTACTTTTGGCTTCGGATGAAGAAAAAAACACTGTTTCCTGCCACTTCCGAAAGTAAAAGGGGGAATTGTTTAGCGTTTCTCGCTACTTTTGACTTCGGATGAAGGAAAAAACGCTGTTTCCTACTACATTCAGAAGACGATGAGAGCTTTGTCTCACGTTTCAGCCTTGGTTTTCTCCTTTTCGCTTACTTTTTTCTTCGTTTCCTCGAAAATTATTCGTAATTTTGCCCACGATAAAAATCGTATTCACGAGAATACCCACAAAATAAAGAAAGAAGATAATGAAGAGATTCTTGACGATATGGCTTGCCTTGGCTGGCACGGACTATGCGCTGTTTTCCCTGATATGGTGGCTCGTCGAGCCTGCCGATTGCTATGAGGAAATGTGGAAGGAGATATTGATGGATGTCTCCTTCAGCGTCATCTATGCCTTGGTGACACTTATTGCATCGGAATTTATCAGTAAGCGAGTGTTCCGAAAGAATGCCACCATTGCGAGACTTCTAGCCCATGCCTCGCTCGTCACGCTGTGCAACATCGCCATCTCCTTCCTCATTGATGCGTTCTGGGGATTTGAGGACATGGTGCATCTCGACCGAGTGCTCATGTTTGGCATTGTCGCCTCGATGCTCTCCTTCGTCTATCTCAGCATTTCGTACAGTGCCATCATCATCCGACAGAACAGGCGAAACGTGGAGATGCAAAAAGAACTCTTGAAGCAACAACTCGCCCCACACTTCGTGTTCAACAGTCTCAGCACGCTCACCGACCTCATCGTTGACGACCCAGCCCTTGCCGAGACCTTCACCCTCAAGTTCTCCGCCATCTATCGCTATATCGTCAACCAACTCAATAAGGAGACGGTCACCATCGCCGAGGAGATTCATTTCATCCACGACTATTGCGACTTGCTCGATATTCGCCATCCTCAACATTATCAGTTTGAGATTGAGGAGGGATTGAGCCAAGACAGCCGTCTCATCCTCCCGATGTCGATACAGGTGCTTGTGGAGAATGCGGTGAAGCACAACAGCCATTCCGCTCGCCAGCCCCTGCAAGTGTTTATCTATCGGGAAGAGGGATATGTGGTGGTGAGAAACAAGCGAATACCGCTGAAACGAGAGTTGCCGAATACCCATAAGATAGGTTTGAGGAACTTGCGAGAGCGGTATGGCTTGCTGGGGGTGAAGCCAGTTATCATCGAGCAGGAAGATAGTTTCGAGGTGAAAGTTCCGATTATTGAAAAGTAAAAAAGAAAAATAATGAATATTCTGATTATAGAAGATGAAGAGCGTAGCTTTATGCGCTTGAAGAGATTGTTGCTGAACATAGATGAGACCTTTGAGATTCAAGGTCCCATCACCAATGTGTCGGATGCCACGGAGATATTGAAAATGCAGAATGCAACTTACGACATCATCTTTGCCGACATTCGCTTGGAGGATGGCGATGTATTCGACGCCTTCTTGGACTTCTCTCCACAGGTTCCCGTCATTTTTACCACCGCTTACAATGAGTATGCGCTCGAAGCCTTCAGAAGCAATGGCATTGCCTATTTGTTGAAGCCTATCGTGCCAAGCGAGCTGGAGGAGGCGGTAAGGAAAGCGAAGAAACTGGCGATGGAACAACAAGAGCACCCCATGGATTATGCTGGTTTGCTCGCCTCCCTAGGCTTGCAAAAGAAGCAAACCTATCGTGAGCACTTTCTCGTGCAAAACAATGATGGTTATACGGTGTTGAATGTGCAAGACATCAACCATATCGCCACGGAGAATGGCATCACTCGTGCTTTCTTGAACAATAGTCGTTCGATGGCTCTCAGTTTCCCATTGAATGACATCGAGATACAGCTCGACCCAAATCGTTTCTTCCGTGCCAACCGCCAATACATCATCAGTATCGACAGCATCGACCGCCTCAACTTTCTCTATAACTACAAATTGTCGGTCAAGCTCAAGGTTTATCCCGATGTCGAAATCATCGTGAGCAAGGAGAAGTCGGCATTGCTCAAGGAGTGGATAGACAGATA
>CAVKNU010000403.1:0-2110 GCA_963657465.1 Lachnospiraceae bacterium | reverse complement strand
TCAGGGGTTTTCTCATGGGCGAGCAGTTTATGAAACAAGAGAATCCTGGTGAGGCTCTCGCTGAGTTCATACGGAATATTTAAGTTATCATACGGAAAGTTTTGTCGTCATACGGAACTTAGACGGAATTTAAACGGAAATAATATGATTGTTAAGGTATGTGGCATGACTGATGCCAAAAATATAAAAGACGTTGCTGCCCTCGGAGTAGATATGATGGGCTTCATCTTTTATCCTAAGTCGCCTAGATGTTTCAAGGAGACCGAAGATGAGGCCTTTGTCTTTCCACGTACTGAGGTAGATAAGGATGTGAAGCGAGTAGGCGTATTTGTAAACGATACGTTTGAGAACATCGAGTTGCAGACGATACGTCTTGGTTTGGATGCCGTGCAATTCCATGGGAATGAGAACCCCGATTTTTGCAAGGACTTTCAGGAAATGCATGAGGAATTTGTGTTTACCCAACTTAAGCCTTGGTTCGAGGAGCAGGGCATTGAGGTTAAGACGAAACCTTTTAAGCTCATCAAGGCAATCAGCGTATCCACAGCCGAGGACATTCAAAAATATAAGGAGTATGTAGGCGCTGTTGACCTCTTCCTCTTCGACACCAAATGTAAGACGGTAGGTGGAAGTGGTCAGCAGTTTGATTGGCAAGTCTTGGAACAATATGATGGTGATGTGCCTTTTATCTTAAGTGGAGGCATCGGACCAGAAGATGCAGAGAAAGTCAAGAACTTTCATCATCCTAAGTGCATCGGCATCGATTTGAACTCTAAGTTCGAGATTGAGCCAGGCTTGAAGGATGTAGAGAAACTGAAGACCTTTTTGGGAAAGGTAAAAGGGTAAAAAAGTAAAAAGGTAAAAAATAGGAAAATTATGAATAAGATAAACGCATTATTTGCAAACAATAAAGACCGCAAGCTGTTGAGCTTGTATTTCTGCGCTGGTTGTCCAACCCTCGATGGCACAGGCGATGTCATCAAGGCTATGGAGCGCAAGGGCATTGATATGATAGAGGTGGGTATCCCATTCAGCGACCCATTGGCTGATGGCCCTGTAATCCAGAGTGCCGGCACTACAGCCCTGAAGAACGGTATGACCGTAAAGACACTCTTCGCCCAGCTGAAGGCTATCAAGGACGAAGTCAATTTGCCATTGGTATTGATGGGTTATCTCAATCCTATCATGCACTATGGCATCGAGGATTTCTTCCAGAGTTGTGTAGAAAGTGGCGTCAGCGGTACTATCATCCCAGATCTTCCTTTCGATGATTATCTCAAGGTGGTAAAGCCTATCGCCGATAAGTATGACATCCGTGTCATCATGATGATTACCCCTGAGACCAGTGAGGAGCGCATCCGATTCATCGACGAGCATACCGATGGTTTTATCTATATGGTCAGTTCGGCTAGCATCACGGGTGCGCAGAGCAACTTTGGCGATGCCAAGTTGGCTTACTTCAACCATATCAACAGCATGAACCTGCGCAACCCTCGTATGATTGGCTTCGGCATCAGCAACAAGCAGACCTTGACCAGTGCGCAAGACAATGCAGCAGGTGCCATCATCGGCAGTAAGTTTGTTACCTTGCTCAATGAGACAGGTAATCCAGATGAGGCATTGGATAAGCTTTTTGAGTGCCTCAAAAAGTAAATTTAACATTTAACATTCAACATTTAACATTGAAGAAAGATGTATCAAGTAGACGATAAAGGATTTTTCGGAAAGTTCGGTGGCGCATACGTGCCAGAGATATTATATAAGTGTGTGACAGAACTCCAGGAGGCTTACAAGCCAATCATCGAGAGCGAGGAGTTTAAGAAAGAGTATCATCAGTTGTTGAAGGACTATGTGGGTCGCCCTTCACCTCTTTATTATGCCAAACGTATGAGCGAGAAGTATGGTTGCCAGTTGTATCTGAAGCGTGAAGACCTGAACCATACGGGCGCCCACAAAATCAACAATACCATCGGTCAGATTCTGATGGCAAAGAAGATGGGCAAGACTCGCATCATCGCTGAGACAGGCGCTGGTCAGCACGGTGTGGCAACAGCAACCGTTTGTGCCTTGATGAACATGAAGTGCGAAATCTTCATGGGTGCTACCGATG
>CAVKNU010000402.1:0-2190 GCA_963657465.1 Lachnospiraceae bacterium | reverse complement strand
GGTTGCGTCCTTTTGTGTCTTCGCTCAGCCAGTCGATGACGAGCTTGGTTACGATGGCACCTACAGCCGTGCCGACGATAGTTCCTATGGAACCCGATGTCTCCTTTGATAAATCGTATCTGTTCATTTCTTTTGGTTTTTTGTTGTTTCTTACTTAGTCTTTCTTCTCTTTCCGATCATCTTTTCGATGTCTTTTGGGCCCAGGCAGTCTTGGTATGGTCCCAGGGGTGGAAGGATGATGTGTATTAATGCCTTAATGATTGCGTCTGTCATGTACTTTCTGTTTTTGTTGGTTACTACTACAGGCTCATCAAAGCCTTTGTTACGATTCTTGTGACTACTGCTGCGGCAGCAGCACCTACGAGTTTGCCGATAACGACTTCCTCATTGTTTTTTCTTCTTTTTTTCATCAGTTAATGTGCTATTTTTATTAAACATTTTTCTTTTTTGTGGAGGGGAGTTTTATCCTTCCTTAGCTCTTGTCAACTTCTTAACCATGTTCACTAAGTCCATGCCCTCGGCTACCATCTTGGCTGAGTCGCAGCGGTAAGGCAGTCTGCCGCCTTTGCAGATGATTGGGTCTCCGTGGTAGTTGATGTCTATGATGAGTATCAGGTCGCCATTGTAGCTGTACCAGTTGTACTTCAGGGACGACATGAGCATCGGGTTGTCGTAGGTGTAGGTTCTGATGAACGGGACGAGGAATGTGTTTTGGAATTGGTCCAGCGTGTCCATTTGTGGATAGTTGGTCGCGATGTCGTTCTGTAGCTTGCAGGTTCTGTTTGTCTTGTCGTTGACGCCCACTACGAGTTGACAGTGCTTTTGTTCTTCGCAATTGCACATGGCAACGATGGACTCTACGATTTCCTTGAGCTGTGCCTTGTCGTCCTTCTGGTTTTTCGGGGAAAAGAACAGGCTCTTCTTCTCCAGGGTCTGTGACTCCTCGAAGTCGAGCGGAAACTCCACGAGCGATGTCAGCTTTTCGGCTTTCTCCTCTTCCGTCATGTTTGCGGCAGTGAGAATCTTGAAGGCTTCCATTCTCGTTTCTACTGGCAGCGTGGCAATCAATTCGCTGAGCTTAGCCGTCAGCTCCTGGAGGCTTTGCTCCTTTTTGTACGGTTTTGCGCTCTTCAGCAGGTAGGAACCGTCTATTGTTTGCTTTTGCTCCTTTTGTGCTTTTATCCCGTAGGTCTCGTGGTCAGGGTAGAATGTCTTCTCGTCCTTTTTTACCATGATGACCTTTTCACCCACTTTGAGATGTCCGTCCTCCAGCATGGTGAGAGGAAATGCCGGGAACTTATGCATCACTTCGAATGGGAGGTGAATGGTTGTGTTATCAACTTCAATGATGTACATTCTGTTGACATAGTTGGTAATAATACCGGTGTATTTATTGAATTTGCACATAATATTTTTTGAATTTATATTTTTATTGTTGAACTCGTCAATGAGGGCTTCTATCCACATTTCCTGAGTTGCATTTGATTTATAAGGGGCTACAAGCCCCTTGCCCTTGTAGATGGAAGACGCTTGATGGCATCTTCCCTTTATCCTCTGTAGGGCAAGGTGGACTTTGTTGAAGTTGCCAATCCCCAAGTTGCTGTCATTGAAGACCTGGCCTTCAAGTGCAGGGTCTCTAACCTGGCAGATGCCCCTGCGCGTAATGGTGTTTCTGGTCATCATTGCTATACGTTGTTTACTCGGCTTTTGAAGCCTTGGTTTTACTTTTTGCTTCCGATCAGCACTTCGATTATACTGATGATGGCACCAAGAATAATTATGATTACTTTTGGGTTCATAGTTTTATCTTTTTGTTTTGCCGCTAACATCTATAACCATAGCGGCTTTGGTTTTCTGAGTGCAAAGTTAGTGGTATCATGTGAAACAGTATTTCACTGACTCATTTTTGCGTATTTGTCAGCTTACGAACCCTGGTACCGAGACGATGAATCCGTTTGATCTTCTGCAGAGCGGATGTCCTGTGGCAGGAGCCACCACGTCGATTCTACCCTTTTCCTTGGCTGCGGCGAGTACCATTGCCGAGACGATGTATCTTACTCCTTCCCGTGGGGCAGGGAGACCGTTGACCTCTCCATGACTAACGGAGCATATTCCAGCTTCGTCGAACTCCGTGTAAGTGTCTGAAACCCTTGCGAGTCCCTCCGAAGGAAATTCTCTTCCGTCGTTCAG
>CAVKNU010000401.1:0-2198 GCA_963657465.1 Lachnospiraceae bacterium | reverse complement strand
TTTTTGAATTGCTCAAGTTATTTTTTGAACATTACTTAACTGCTTATTTTAGTTTTTCGATATTCTCCTTCGCCAAGCCTGTAGCTTGAATAATAGTATCTATTGGAACATGGAGAGAAAGCAAATTCTTAGCAATTTGCTCTGCCTTTTTAGCTTCTCCCAGTTCAACTCCTTGCTTTATACCATTTTCCACTCCATCCTTATAGCTACCCGACAGCAAAGTTTTCTCACTGCTCACGATGTCCCAAAACTTATCATAGGCACGAAGTTCGCTTTCCGTGAAAGCAGAAATTTTCACTTCTTCCAAAGCCTTGCTTATATCAGGATTTTCCAAGAGTTCAGCAGGAACGTCCTTGGTCTTGTCATTGATTTCCGTCAAAAATCTCAACCACAAGATGGTCATTCTCTTCTCATCCATAGTATGAGGCTGGAACTTAGGCAATTCAATAAAGGTAAAGCACAAACCCTCTATCACCTTATCGGAATCCTTGTCATGCACAATATGATAATTATGTATGCACTCTTTCATCTTTGGCTCAAAGATGTCATTCACAAGATTCAAGGAATATACTGGCTGTAAATCCTCATATTTATATCCCATCTCTGCCTGACTCACGTAAGCCTTGGAAGCATTAAACAACACCCGTTGCTTGAATGCATCCGTCCATGTCATCTGCATCTCAACCACGAACTGGCGTCCTTTGATGTCCTTGCATCTCACATCCACGATGGTATCTTTGTGGATTGGGTCTATTGGAACTAGCTCCGTAGGCAGATACTCAATACTCTGTATCTGCTGCTCATCACTAATAGGTAAAAGAGCATTAAGGAGACTGATGAGCAAGTCTGGATGATTGCCAAAAATCTTCTTGAAAGTCAAGTCCGCCTTAGGATCCAAATATTTGATGTTCGATGTCATAATCTATGAATTAAACGTTTAACAAATGCAAAGCTACACTTTTTTATTGAGACAGCCAAGGAAATGAGAGCTTTTAACACACGTATTTTATCCTTTTATTTTCCTTTCCCTTATCTTCACCGCAGGATTCCCTTGATAGATTCCATTTGCCTCCATATCCTTGGTAGGTAAATTTTATCTAGCACCTTGCAGGGTAAATCAGAAAATTATATTTTGCCATTATACTCCTTTTTTATTATTTCAGTTTCTCAATATCATTCTTCGACAAACCTGTAGCTTCCATGATAGTATCAATTGGAACATGAAGCGAAAGAAGCTTTTGGGCTATATTTACTTTTTCATCTTCCACTCCATCCTTATAGCTACCCGACAGCAAAGTTTTCTCACTGCTCACGATGTCCCAAAACTTATCATAGGCACGAAGTTCGCTTTCCGTGAAAGCAGAAATTTTCACTTCTTCCAAAGCCTTGCTTATATCAGGATTTTCCAAGAGTTCAGCAGGAACGTCCTTGGTCTTGTCATTGATTTCCGTCAAAAATCTCAACCACAAGATGGTCATTCTCTTCTCATCCATAGTATGAGGCTGGAACTTAGGCAATTCAATAAAGGTAAAGCACAAACCCTCTATCACCTTATCGGAATCCTTGTCATGCACAATATGATAATTATGTATGCACTCTTTCATCTTTGGCTCAAAGATGTCATTCACAAGATTCAAGGAATATACTGGCTGTAAATCCTCATATTTATATCCCATCTCTGCCTGACTCACGTAAGCCTTGGAAGCATTAAACAACACCCGTTGCTTGAATGCATCCGTCCATGTCATCTGCATCTCAACCACGAACTGGCGTCCTTTGATGTCCTTGCATCTCACATCCACGATGGTATCTTTGTGGATTGGGTCTATTGGAACTAGCTCCGTAGGCAGATACTCAATACTCTGTATCTGCTGCTCATCACTAATAGGTAAAAGAGCATTAAGGAGACTGATGAGCAAGTCTGGATGATTGCCAAAAATCTTCTTGAAAGTCAAGTCCGCCTTAGGATCCAAATATTTGATGTTCGATGTCATAATCTATGAATTAAACGTTTAACAAATGCAAAGCTACACTTTTTTATTGAGACAGCCAAGGAAATGAGAGCTTTTAACACACGTATTTTATCCTTTTATTTTCCTTTCCCTTATCTTCACCGCAGGATTCCCTTGATAGATTCCATTTGCCTCCATATCCTTGGTAGCAATGCTTCCTACGGTCAAGATGGCATTGCGATGCAC
>CAVKNU010000400.1:0-2211 GCA_963657465.1 Lachnospiraceae bacterium | reverse complement strand
TGTAAATGTCAATACTAAAATGCACACTTTTTATCAAATAAATATGTACAAATTTTATGACGTCTGCGAACCGTCCTCTGCTGATGCATAGAGGTTTTGCAAGCGATAGGATTTACCTTTGATTGTGACAACGATCGCGTGATGCAGCAGCCTGTCAACTATTGCGCCCGCAATCATCGGGTCACCGAATATTTCATCCCACTGTGCGAAATTGATGTTCGTTGTAATAATAGTGCTATTGCGTTCGTATCGCTTGTCAATCAGCTGAAAAAACAGCTTAGAATCCTCCTTGGAAATCGGAAGGTATCCCAGCTCATCAATAATCAGCAGACGATATCCGCAGAATTTTTTCAGCCGCTCGGTCAGCCGTCCCTCCAGGTGCGCTTTTCGTAAATTATCCATCAAATCTGCACACTTTATGAAGTATGTTGATTTTCTGTTCTGTGCAGCCGTCATTCCGATGGCTGTAGCAAGGTGTGTTTTTCCTACACCGCTGTTCCCATAGAATACAATATTCTCCTGTTTTTCAATGAACCGCAGCGAATTCAAATCATAAATCTGCTGCTTGTTGATTGACGGTTGAAAATCAAAGTCAAATTCTGCCAGACTGTTGAGCTTTGGAAAGCCCGCCATATGCACGGAATGCGAGATCAGATTTGCTTTTTTCTTTTCTACCTGTGCCTCAGTGAAATACAGGAATCCATCAATGAACGAAAGATTTTTTCTGTTCACATGATCAAATGTTTTATCAAGCACTGCCAGAGATTCCTTGCTTTTAAGAAACTGCAGATTTTCTAAAATTCGTTCGTATACACTGTTATTCATCAGAATAGATTCCTCCAATCAAATTTAAATTTTCTTTAGCCATCTGGCTGATTTCGTCGGCATTTTTATGGGGGCAGGCACATGAAAGTGCTGTCTCGTAATGTTCAGTCATATAATTCAGCTTTTGCTCCGAAACCGCATGCATTGCAATAAGTTTTGTGTTAAAGTAGATATACAGATTTGAATCATGCACCTGGTAGGAAACTTCCTTTCCAATGTATTCGCAAGGGACTGAGTAATGTTTTGATTTCACACAGATCATGGCTGCATTGTTGACCTTTGCCTGCACGGTTCTGATTTTGTACTGATTCCTTACAGATTCATGTGGTAGTGGTTGTAGGGAATCTTTTTCTTTACCAAATTCCAGAATCGGTATCCGGCCTGTTCCCTGGCTGATCTGATTGTTGACGCGATTGTTTATGCGCTCAATAAGCTCGTAAAGCTGCACCAGATTCAATGTGCCGCTGTAAGCCCGGATTTCATCCAGAAGCTTCATCTGTGATTCCACCTTCCCTTTTGTTCGAGGAGTTGCTGCTATGCATGGTTTCAGTTGAAATCCAAAGTCCTTCGCAAATGCCTCAAACTTGGAATTGACTTTACCGCTCTGATTTGTGGTCCGTGCAGTATCCATCACGGTTTTCATGTTGTCCGTGAGCAGTGTTTGCGGAACCCCGCCCAGAGTCTCAAACGCCTCGGTAAGCAGGTGGATCAGTGTCTGTCGGTTCATACATATGCTTGGCTTGAATATTCTCAATCTGCTGTGCCCCAGGACTATCACCAGAATATTGATATCAACGATTTCTCCTGTCTCAGCAAGGGTAAATGGTATTGATTCCTTCCAGTCAAATTGAGCCTGCTCGCCCGGAGCCGTTTCATATCTGAGAACAGGAGCCGGATTCGAAGCCGTTTTCCCGGTTTTTCTGAAATATGCATTGAATTCCGGAACGCTTTTTATGTAGTGATAGAATGTCTGCAATGGCGCATCAAGCTCATAGTTGTCGCAGAGAAACCGATACAGGACGCTGCGGTAGTAGAAAACCTGTGTATCTGATGACAGCAGATTTTCAATTATATCGTGATACGAATCCAGTCTTGATGGCTTTCGCCTCGTTGAGCTCTTTTCAAATCCTTCAAGATATTTACTGACAGTTCTTCTGTCTATACCGAGCCTACGTGCGATCTCGGATTTGTTTACTTTCATGTTGTTGTCATCCATAAATGCTTTTACTTTTTTTAAATCTGTCAAATGGTTAACTGTTAAGCTGACAGGTGATTGTATGTTGATTAACACTGGTATTACCTCCGGAATATAGTACCAGTATTATACACTGTCAACTGTGCATTTTTATTTGATAATTTTTGTACATCTTTATTTTAGCATTTACA
>CAVKNU010000399.1:0-2230 GCA_963657465.1 Lachnospiraceae bacterium | reverse complement strand
CTGCAACTGTCGGCAACATGCTGCCACAGGATTCCGAAACCATTGTTTTTCGTGAATTTGGTTGTTTCTTTGCAGCCGTAAACATTGAACTAATGATTTGAAAATATGATTAAACAAGCATTTATAGAAATGGATAAATCTGTCATTATTGCAGTATTTCCTTGCATCCATGATGCACCACTGACGTATAGACTTACTGATTCACTGTCGTACTGTCGTATGGGAATGATGAAGCACTGCAACAATTAAAGGTATCCATAATGGAGCAATGAATTATAGACTTGGACACCCATGTGTTCACATCGTTAAATTGACAGAAATCCATAACAGCAAGTAATCAACAATTTAAAAAGTTAAAGACATGAGTAAAACAAAATTTGTCGCATTTGCGACACAGAAGGGTGGAATTGGAAAGTCCACCATCACGGCTCTTGTAGCCAACTACATTCACAATGTAAAGGGTTTCAATGTAGCGGTCATAGACTGTGACGAGCCGCAATACAACATTGCTGACCTGCGTGATGAAGAAATGGAACTCATCAAGAACAGTGTCTATTTCAAAGCGCAAGCCTGTGAGCATTTCAAGAAGTTGGGCAAAAAGTCCTACGGTGTAACGAGAAGCAATGCGCTCAATGCGCTTGATGACGCAGAGAAACTACTGGAGGAATCTGAGGTTGAGCCAGACTTTATATTCTTTGACATGCCTGGAACTATTAAAAGTGAGGGTGTCATGAAGACATTGTCTCAGATGGACTACATCTTTGTTCCTGTCAGTGCTGACCGCTTTGTGGTAGAAAGCGCATTGAGCTTTATGCAGTTGTTCCACGACAACTTTTTGACACAAGGTTGGTCGGTCACCAAGGAACTTGCATTCTTCTGGACAATGGTTGACAAACGAGAACGCACGAACTTGTATGAGGTATATGAAGGTCTGTTCAGGTCTCTCGGCTATTCACTTCTCAATACACGACTGCCTGACAGCAAGCGTTTCAGAAGAGAACTGTCGGAGAATAAAAAAGCAGTGTTCCGTTCCACCATTTTTCCGGCTGACCCGAACCTGTTGCGAGGGAGTGGCATCAAGGAATTGTCTGACGAAATTTGTGAAATCATAAAAACATAAAGCCTATGGTAAGCAGAAAAATCAACACCGATGCAATAGATGAAAGTCTGCTCATTGCTTCTGTTGGCAAGAGCAAGATGGGCACGACAACGGCATCCATCCTTAATGGAACCTCTCAAAACAAAGAGAAGGATACCGAAGAGAAAGACGATAGTGAACAGAAAAATCCACGTTTGCAGGCAGATAAGCCTACAACTCCACGCAAGCCTTCCAAGGTTTCTTCGGGAAGTTATGATGCTGCTTTTTTCAAGCGCAATGAGATAAAGACTCGCCAATGCGTGTATATAAGCCGTGAGATACACAAGAGAATTTCAAGGATTGTCAGTGTACTTGCAAAGCATGAGTTGACGGTGGGTGGTTATATCGACCTTATTCTTGAGAGACATCTTGAAGAGAATCGGGAAGAAATCAACGACTTGCTGAGAAAAGAGATTGATGATTGGAATGTATAACATAAAAAGGAACAAGCATGACAATGGAAAATCTATTTTTGATAGTCTTGGTAGCATTCAATGTTTGGACTATCTACTTTTACAACAAGTTGCTCCTTGAAGTTGCCAACAATAAGGAAGAGGAGGAAAAGCCACCTATCGACCCTATGGCACTTGTCGGCAAAAGTCTATTCAAGGTATCAGACTTACGAAAGAAAGATGTTGAACCGCAAATGGAAGAGTCTGAGCCTGTATCAGAAAATGACGTGACTTTCGAGGATGCGCCAAGGAGTAAAGTACAGATTCCAGACGAACAACTGGATGATGTGTTTACGAATGTCCGCATAGAAGATGTCGGTGTGAAGTATTCTGACGATGAGGACAATGTCGATGTACCACAAGCCAAAGGAACAAGTTTTGAGGACATAGACATAGCCGTGAAAACTGTCAAGGCTTCTAAAGCTACGGACAAGGAGAAACGACATGCAGGAAAGGTCTTCCACGAAATGGATGGCAACCAATTCTATGAGAAATTCATGGAGAACAGCAAGGAATGCAAGAAGAACATCCATGATTTCGTTTCCTTTTACTTGCAAGGACATAAAGTTGAGGAAAAGTCTAATCTCAAAAAAGAATTTAAGGTGCCAGACAGCATAGAGGACTTCAATATCCTCGATTT
>CAVKNU010000398.1:0-2322 GCA_963657465.1 Lachnospiraceae bacterium | reverse complement strand
GGTATACCCTTTTCCGGGTATCGGGGGTTTGAATCCCTCATCTTCCGCAAAGCAAGTAAGGAAAGTCAGTGGTATGGCTTTCCTTTTTAAAATGTGTTCCCTCACGTATCACTGCCTGTGTTTTTTACCTTTGTAGAGGTCTGTCATTATCTTGTCATATTAAGAAATCTCTACCAAAGGCGATTGGTGGAGTGAATAAAAGTGTAATCAAAAACCTTAACAAATGGGCTTCTGTGGCTCGCAAATTCTGAATCAATGGCCGAATGGTATCTAAATTTGTGAAAAATGCAAGTGCTTGATAGCTAACGTGTTGTAAAATTAAGGCCTTGAAAATGCCACAAAAAGCTAGCCATTAATCCCTAAAAACGTTTCTTCCGAGGTGCAAAAGAGCCTCTTTTGCCTTCTAAAAGGGGTTCTATTGGTAGGTAAAAGAGCCTCCGCGGGTAGGTGAAAGGGTACGTTTTGCCACCTTAGTGGGTGTTTGGGGATAAATAACGAGCCTCTCGTCATGTAGACAAATCTATTTTGATGTTTTTAGCAGAGCAATTTTTGTGAATAAAAGTTTACAATATTGGTTATCTGTTCAGTCGTTATATTTCATCCGTTTTGCGATGTTAAGCATCCACGCGAGCTTTCTTGGCGTTCGTTAAATGCGAACACAAACCGATGATTAGCCCTCTATATATGTACGTTGCGAGCATTGTTGGGGTGGTATTACTATTTTATCGTGGTTAGTGCTTGATATTATTATGAGATAAATAAAAAAAACTCCCACCGAAGCGGGAGTATAGGCTTTACGTTGTGGTTTGATGTAGGATTCAAAACATATACAAACAATCAAGATAGAAGTGCAATGTTTTACATAATTTATCTTGTTCTTTTGATTTCCACGGAAACAAAACTACAGTTGAGCCTTTTCTTGTCTGTTCACTTCATCGTTTTCATATCAATCACATAACGGAACTTCACCTTGCCGTCTAACACGTTCCGGAACGCACGGCTGATGGTATCCGCATCCGCCTTTATGATTTCCACCTGCGGGTAGATACCGTGGCTTACGGAATAGTCCACCGCTTCCTGCGTTTCCTTGATGCCGCCTATCATTGAGCCGAATACACGGCGGCCACCGTTCCAAATGAATTGGTCAAGCGACAAGGAAGGCAGGTCGCTGAACGCCGGAACGCCCACGATGCCGAATTGTCCGCCATAGTCCAGCATACGAAGATACATGCTCATGTCGTAGGGTGCAGGAATGGTTGAGAGAATGAAATCAAACGAGCTATCCAAGTCCTTCAATTCATCTGCGTTGTTTACATTGACGTACATTTTCGCACCGAGCCGAAGCGCATCAGTGCGCTTGTCCTCCGTGATGTCAAATACGGTGACTTCCGCACCGAGAGCCACGGCATACTGCACCGCCATGTGTCCAAGTCCTCCGAACCCGGCGATACCTACACGGTCACCGGCTTTTACTCTTGCGAAACGGATGGGCGAATAGGTTGTGATTCCTGCACAAAGCAGTGGTGCGACACGTTTCAGGTCCGCTCCTTCGGGAATGCGTATGGCATAGTCCTCCGAAACAAGAAAGGTGTCGGAATAGCCGCCCTGTTGTGCCTCGTCACCGTGATAGTAATCCACGGAATTGTATGTCGCCACCATCTTTGGGCAGTACTGCTGGCGATCGTGCGTGCAACTGCCACACGTGCGGCATGAATTGACGATGCAGCCCACACCGGCGTAATCGCCCGGCTTGAAGCGTGTCACGTCCTTGCCTACTTTCACCACACGTCCCACGATTTCATGTCCCGGAACAAGCGGATAGTGTTCCTCCATCCAGTCCTGCCGTGCCTCGTGCAGGTCGCTGTGGCAGATACCGCAATAAAGTACTTCGAGCTGTATCTCGTCTGCCGAACATTCATGGCGGGTGAACCTGTACTCCTGAAAATCAAAACCGGGCTTCATCACTGCGAAGCCTTTTGTCCTCACTCCCTGCGCAAACGCACCGAGGCTGATTGCCAGCAGGAATAGAATTGAACAAGTCTTTTTCATTCTTGTATGCTTTTATCATTTGTCATTACTCTTGCATTGCCATTTCCACTATATTGGGGTCATCGTAGGCAAGCCACAGCGACTTGCTTTCGTCCAACGTGCGTATCTGCCGCATTTCCTCTTCCGTAAGCGAGAAGTCGAAGATGTCGATGTTCTCCTCGATACGTTCCTTGTGTGATGACTTGGGGATGACCACGATACCCCGCTGCACGTTGAAGCGCAGGATTACCTGCGCCGGGCTCTTGCCGTATTTCCTGCCTATGGCAATGAGCA
>CAVKNU010000397.1:0-2385 GCA_963657465.1 Lachnospiraceae bacterium | reverse complement strand
TTGAAGTTTTAAATTATTTACCAGGGAAGTCCCCTTTTACAGTAATACCCATACTTCTTGCAGTACCAGCGATGAGCTTCATAGCTGATTCTACTGTAAAGCAATTCAAGTCCTTCATCTTATCCTCAGCAATAACCTTTACCTGATCCCAAGTAAGGCTTGCTACCTTCTGACGGTTAGGTGCAGCAGAACCTGACTTAACTTTAGCAGCTTCTTTCAACTGTACTGCAGCAGGAGGAGTCTTGATTACGAAATCGAATGACTTGTCAGTGTAGTATGTGATAACGACTGGCAATACTTTACCTGCTTTATCCTGGGTGCGGGCGTTGAATTCCTTGCAGAATCCCATAATGTTAATACCTTTAGAACCCAATGCAGGTCCTACTGGAGGTGAAGGATTTGCAGCGCCACCTTTAATCTGTAATTTGATTAATCCAGCAACTTCTTTAGCCATTTCTTTGTTAATATTTAAAATTGAAACTTATAAAAGGAGATGTGCTCGTAACAACACATTATTCCTTTTCTACTTGCATAAAACCTAATTCCAACGGAGTCTTACGTCCGAAGATCTTTACCATCACCTTTAGCTTATGTTTCTCAGAGTTGACCTCCTCGATAACACCACTAAAGCCACTAAATGGACCATCTGTAACCTTTACTGTTTCATCAACTGCGTAAGGAATATCAAGATTTTCCTCAAACTCAGTTTCTTCTGCAGTGCCCAACATACGATTTATATCAGACTGTGGTACAGGAGTTGGTTCATCCAAACCTCCAAGGAAACCCAAAACATTAGGGAAGAAGCGCAACGTATGCGCAACATCACCCTTCAGTTTGGCTTCTACAAAGACATAACCTGGAAGAGAAACTTTTTCTTTAACGACTCTCTTACCATTACGAACAGTAGCATGCTTCTCAACTGGTATAAGCACCTGAGAAACATTAGCTGCAAGTAAATCATTGTGCTTCATTTCAGCTTCGATGTATTCTTTCACCTTAGCTTCTTTACCGCTAACGGCCTTGAGCACATACCATTTATTTCCTGTGTCTGCCATTTCCTTAAAAAATTAACCTGGATAAACCATGCCCATCAATGCTCTAAAGACAGAGTCCATAGCGAACACCACTAATGCAATGACTAGGGAAGCAGATAATACAACCATTGCACTGTGAGTAAGTTCGGCGCGTGACGGCCAAGTAGTCTTATGCGCAAGTTCATCGTAACATGCCTTGCAATAATTTACTATTTTATTCATATTATCTTCTAATTAGCACGGGTTGAAGGGCTCGAACCCTCGACACCTGGTTTTGGAGACCAGTGCTCTACCAACTGAGCTAAACCCGTAAGTAACTCCCACTTCCGCAGAAGCGGGAGTTTATATATAGTAAATTAGAGAATTCTAAATTACTTAACGTCATCCAAGAGAGCTGTAATCTGACCAGAACCTACTGTACGACCACCCTCGCGGATAGCGAAACGAAGACCCTCGTTCAAAGCAACCTTGTAAATCAATTCAACCTCGATCTCAACGTTATCACCAGGCATTACCATCTCAACTCCCTCTGGAAGCTTGATTTCACCTGTACAGTCCATAGTACGGAGATAGAACTGAGGACGATACTTGTTACCGAATGGAGTGTGACGACCACCCTCTTCCTTCTTCAATACATAGATAGAAGCCTTGAAGTGATCGTGAGGAGTAATAGCACCTGGGTGTACTACAACCATACCACGCTTAACCTCTGCCTTATCGATACCACGGAGAAGCAAACCTACGTTATCACCTGCCTCACCCTCAGCGAGTACCTTGCGGAACATCTCAACACCAGTGATGACAGACTTTTTATCCTCACCAAGACCGAGCAACTGAACTTCGTCACCAACCTTGCAACGACCAGTCTCAATACGACCTGTAGCCACAGTACCACGACCAGTGATTGAGAATACGTCCTCAATAGGCATCAAGAATGGCTTGTCAACCTCACGCTCTGGCTCCTGAATCCACTCATCAACAGTGTCCATCAAAGCCTCAACAGACTTAACCCACTTTTCAACGCCGTTCAAAGCACCGAGTGCAGAACCACGGACGATTGGAGTATCTTCCTCATAACCATACTGCTCAAGGATTTCATGAACCTCCATCTCAACGAGTTCGAGCATTTCCTCATCCTCAACCATATCGCACTTATTCAAGAAAACAACCAAGCGAGGTACGTTTACCTGACGTGCAAGAAGTACGTGCTCACGTGTCTGTGGCATAGGACCATCAGTAGCAGCTACTACCAAGATAGCACCATCCATCTGAGCAGCACCAGTAACCATGTTCTTTACATAGTCAGCGTGTCCAGGACAGTCAACGTGTGCATAGTGACGCTTTTCTGTCT
>CAVKNU010000396.1:0-2414 GCA_963657465.1 Lachnospiraceae bacterium | reverse complement strand
CATTCTTGAAGATGATGTCGAGCACCGTCTCTCCTATTCCTATTACCTTGCGCATTGTTTTTAATTTTTATTTTAGTGGCAAAGATAAGGTAAATCTGCGATAACGCAAAAAGAAAAATAAAGTTTTTATCTTTTTTATTACAGGAATTCCGAAGATGTGCGTAAGTTTATGTAACTTTGCACTCTAAAAGAGGTTTTCCTCAAAAAGAAACAAGATTCAATGAAATACAACACTTATACACTAGATAATGGGCTCCGCATCATCCACCTGCCATCGGACAGCAAGGTGGTGTATTGTGGTTATCAGATAAATGCTGGCACCCGAGACGAAGAGCCAGGCGAAGAGGGATTGGCTCACTTCTGCGAGCACGTCACCTTCAAGGGCACTGAGCGCAGAAAGGCTTGGCACATCCTCAACAGCCTAGAGAGCGTGGGTGGTGACCTCAATGCCTACACCAACAAGGAAGGCACGGTTTACTATTCTGCCATTCTAAAAGAGCACATCGCAAGAGCAGTGGATTTGCTCAGTGACATTGTCTTCCACTCCGTCTATCCGCAAACGGAAATCGACAAGGAGGTGGAGGTGATTTGCGATGAAATCGAGAGTTACAACGATTCGCCAGCCGAACTTATATACGATGAATTCGAGAATATTCTCTTCAAAGGTTCATCTTTAGGACACAATATTCTTGGCACAGCTGAGCAAGTAAGAGCTTTCAAGACCGAGGACGCTTTGCGATTCACAAGAAAACTCTATCGCCCAGACAACGCCATATTCTTCGCATACGGGGACATTGACTTCAAGCGACTGGTGAAACTAGTGGGAAAAGCTCTCGCAGATTTCGCAAATGGCGCAGATTTCCTCTCCAAGGAAGATTCCAAAAGAGATTCTATGGATTGCTATTCGATGCCCGAAGAGAAAAATAAATCTGCGAGACAGAACACTCCATCTGCGAGCGAATGCAACTTCGAGGGAAAAACGATTGTGATGCAGAAGAACACGCATCAGGCGCATGTGATGATAGGATGCCGTGCCTACGATGTTCACGACGACCGACGAATGCCCCTTTACTTGCTCAACAACATCCTCGGAGGCCCTGGCATGAATGCTAAGCTTAACCTTGCCTTGCGAGAGCACAACGGCTTGGTTTATACCGTGGAGAGTACGATGGTGGCTTACGGCGACACAGGCACTTGGAGCATTTATTTCGGATGCGATGAGCACGACGTGAAGCGATGCCTGCGACTGGTGCGCAAGGAACTGGACAAACTGATGCAGAAGCCTCTCAGCGAGGCACAGCTCAGAGCCGCAAAGAAACAGATAAAAGGACAGATTGGCGTGGCTTGCGACAATCGAGAGAATTTTGCCCTCGACTTCGGCAAGAGCTTCCTGCATTATGGCTGGGAGAAGAACGTGGACAATCTCTATCAACAAATAGACCAAATCACCGCCGAACAAATGCAAGCCGTGGCAAAGGAGCTGTTCGACAAAGATCGTCTCACCACGCTGATTTTCAAATAAACTTTTCATACGGAACTATGAGATCTACGGGCACAAAAAAAGGAGCCTCATCAGCTCCATCTCATCATCAGGAAAGCCCCTTTGGCTCTCCATCTTCTACTCGGAAGCCCCATTGGCTTCCTACTGGTTCAACACTCGGAGCATCAAAGAATCTCTTCTGCTCCCTAATTCTAAACTAACTAATAACCTAAAAACCTTAGTTTGCTGGCTTAAGCGAGCTTGTTGTTTACTGCACCAATCTCAGCTGCCAATGCAACTACTACTGCGAAAATCATTCCTAATACTAACATAATTTGTTCCTTTCTCTAATTTTTAATTGTTATCCTAACTAATCTCTTTACGGTCGTTATCCTCACCTTTATTTCTAAGGCTACAACCTTTTACCTTTATACCTTTACCTCCGAAGAGGTTTCTATGCTTTCTCTCTTGCGAGAGTTTTTTGCAGCTTTATTTGCAACTCTTGATGCCAAGGTTGATACCTGTGCTAGCAATCAAAGCAAATACAGCAACTGCTGCTGTCATAATCCCGAATGTTATCATAATCTTTTACCTTTCTTATTATCCTTTTTACTAATCTTTTATCCTTCTTTCTTCTTTTCGATTGCAAAGGTAATGCCTTTTGTGTGCGCACACAAATTTTTCAGCAACTTTCTTTCATAAATCTTCATTTTTTTGATTTCGGTCAAGAAAAAGGAGAAAGAAACTGCCAAATTTGCCCTGACTATGCCATTTTATTCCTTCAATAAAGACATTTTGGCAGAGACGGGAAGCGAGCAATAAACACCTTAATAATATTATTATAGGGGGAAAGATGTTCGAAACACCTTCTAGAGATAAAATATCGCCTCATTGCCTTCATTGAAGAGGAGGTCGAGGATGCTCATGTTCGGTT
>CAVKNU010000395.1:0-2417 GCA_963657465.1 Lachnospiraceae bacterium | reverse complement strand
GTTGACGGAGTTCAGCCTTTTCGTCTATGGACAATTTTAATCGCACGGTGCAAAGATAATCATTTTTTATGAAATGACCAAACTTTTGGGGGATTTCTCAAACTATTTACTTTCGACTATAAAACTTACTAAATAGCTGAGACTTAACAACTTTTAACTCGGGGGGGGTAAAGTTGCGCATTTTTTTTGTACCTTTGTAAGCAATTACTAACTTTATAATTAAAGAAAGGAAACGAACTGTATGAAAGAGAAGCGAAGTTATGAAACACCTGTCATGGAGGTGGTAGTGTTGAACGTGCAAGGTAGCCTGCTGGCCGGGAGCGACAGGAATGCCACGTCTGTTGAACAAGGCACACTGGACGGATTTGCCGATGATTGGGATTAAAAACGTAACGAAAGGAACCATGACAATGAACAACAAGTACTCTACCTTCGTGGCCTTGGCTGCAGCAGCCATCGTCACCTCCTGCACTTCAGGCAACATCACAGAACAAATACCGGAACAGACCGCACCCACTTATGGGCCAAAGACCGTGATGCTCACCGCCTCCGTCGCAGACGGAGGCAGCACCGCCACCCGCATAGGCATGAGCAGGAACGATGACGGCAATACCGCCTCGTTCTATTGGCACAAAGACGACGAAATAGCGGTGCAGACGCTGGACGGTACGGAATACAAGACTATATACCTGTCCACAACCGACGAGACGGGCTCAGCGTCAGCCATCTTCACTGGCACCGTGACTGGGAAAATAGGCGACTACGCCTTGTATCCTGCATTTAAAACCGGAGGATGCCATTCTTTTACAGATACGGACATCTCCTACGATCTGCCAGTCCATTATAATTATAAGGTGGAAGGCAACATCTTCTCCAAGACCTCAAACGGAGAAACTACCTACCCCTCCAACTCCACCAATATGCCTATGCTCGGCAAAATCAACGGCAACAGCATTTCCTTCACGCACATCGGCGGAGTTGTGGTGATACGCATTGAAAAGATGCCATCAGCGACAGGCAAGCTCACCTTCACGGCAAACGAGCAGATATGCGGCAAGTTCAGCGTCGAAGACTTGGTGTGTTCCACTCCTTACATAGACAATGTTCATACGGCAGGTGAGAATAGTAAAAGTGTGTTGTTCGACTACGACGGTGCGACAGTGGGCAGCCCAGGCGTGTTCTATCTCCCATTGCCCACGGGCAGCTACAGCGGCGTGAAGATAAGCGTGGAGTATGACGGGGCTGCCACTCAGACCGTCAACTACGGCAACCTCTACGTGGCGCGTGCCAGCATCAATGCCATCCCACTCTATACCATAGACGACAAACTAAGCAAGTTCAGCTCCATCGACGGTGATGTCTACACGCTGAACGGCCACAAGTTCATAGACCTCGGACTGTCAAGCGGCCTGCTCTGGGCACAAACAAACGTCGGGGCAGAAACCGAAACCGATGCCGGCGACTACTTCGCATGGGGAGAGGTGAAGCCAAAGACGGACATAGGCTACAGCTGGACGACCTACAAGTATGGCGTGGTTGACGTGGTGTATACTGATTGGACTTCATACAAATGCACCAAGTACAACAAGACGGACAATAAAATCGTCCTCGAGGCGGAAGACGATGCAGCCACGAGGAACTGGGGCGGAGGTGCCAGGACTCCGATATACCAGGAGTATAAAGAACTCGTTGACGGATGCACTTGGGAATGCACTGGTATAGAAAGTACGAAAAAGGGAAAGACAGCTAAATGCAATGGCAAATCACTCTTCTTCCCATTTACCAATTATTACTATGAAACGGACTTTTACGCTTATGGCTCAGAAATAGGCTATTATTGGACAGGTACTGCAAGTACTGCTTCAGACAACTTTGCCTCCCAGTTATGCGTAAATAATTCTAGTCAAGGTGCTTCGACTTCCCAAAATCGCTATAAAGGTCAATGCGTTCGCGCCGTCACAGAAAAATAGTCAGAAGGGCAGTTAAATGGCAAAAGTGCACTGAGTTTACACATTACTTAATGGACCGTTAATTTTATCCATTATAGTCGAAAGTAAATAGTTTGAGAAATCCCAACAGTTTGGTCATTTCATAAAAAATGATTACCTTTGCACCGTGCGATTAAAATTGTCCATAGACGAAAAGGCTGAACTCCGTCAACTTCAGCGCAATGTAGTTGGAACTCCTGACTACATTCGGGTAACTTGTATCCTTATGTTTGACAATGGTCGCAGTTCCAAATCCATATCGGAAGATTTGGGCATAAGCATAGCTACAGTATATCGTTATGTCGGCGATTATCAAGCAGGCGGTATCGAAAATCTGTTAGAAAACCATTAGGATATTGGGGTAAACTTGACAGCCAGAGGCTTCCCGTATCTACATTATTTCTGACAATGCCAGATACTATCACAACA
>CAVKNU010000394.1:0-2487 GCA_963657465.1 Lachnospiraceae bacterium | reverse complement strand
GAGGGCTTTCACCATCTGTGCGTATTTCTTACGTTCGGCTTTATCGTAGATTGAACGGAGAGGCATACGGCCAAATTGCTCTGCGGTTAAATTGTCAAGGTCTTTCCCCGTCCATTTAGTGAATGCAGATTTTAGGCACGTCCACATTTCACGAAGCCATGTGGCAGCCTTTTCTAACCATTTCTTGTCTGTTACACCCGTAACCTTAGAGATAATCTTCTCGTTTTCAGCACCAGAAAAACGACTTATGCACTCACTGAAGATTTGTCTGTCGGTTGCTTCTTCGCCCAATGCTTCCAAGTCTTGCCGCACTTCTTCCCACATTGGTGTTGCACGCCATAGATCCATACCACGAGTATACAACTGGGGATTATAGGCTTCTACAACCTTCATCCAAATGTGCGTGTGTTCGTGCATCGGGGTGTTGGCATTGAATACGCTTTCGTTCAGAACGATTCTATCGCCTGCTGCATAGCCATATACCATTCCACCAGAGTCGCGGAGCATCTGCGCACGACCTTGCTCTGTGTCGTTATCAAGTTGCTTATCGAACTCTTCAGTAGACAACACTTGCACATTGCCCTTACCATAGATTTCACCCAGCAGTTTGGTCAATGTCTCACGCTCTTCCGTTTCAATAGAAGTATACTTAGTGGCTGCATTGATTTCTTTCATCAACTCATCACTAAGTGCAATGTGAGAAACTTTGTTGCTGTTGTGTTGTTCTTCTCGCAAGTACTTTTCAAGTATTTCCTTCCAATTCTCCGGAAGTGTGGCCTTTACTGCCGGCTGTACTACTGCCTTACCACTTTCGTCGTACATTCGGAAATCAGTAAGCAACTTGAAATAGTTCTTATGGTCTACCACTCCCTCAAAGTTGAACATTGGGGTAAAACCATGTTCCTTGCAATAGTCAAGGTAGGCTTTCGCTGCGCTTCGAGCATCACCGCCATTTCGACGCACAAGCGAATTAAACTGCAACACTCTTCCCGTAATATGCAAACCTATGTCGTTAACGTGTAATTCGCTAATGGCTTTTCCGTTCTCATCCAGTGTGTGGTAGCCATCATCCATTGGTGTGGCCATATCATATCCTGTCAACGATTTCATAATAGGATTTGCACCATTAGCATGATAAGCCAATATCTGATGTATATCGGGATTGTCTAACGCCCATTTGATAAATTCCACGGAAGGAGCAACCACCACGTTGCCCACATGACCGCGGAAGTCGGGATTATGCGCATTCTTCATGGCGATGTTTACTGGGAAACTCTCCACGCTCCAAGCAGGAACGAGTTCGTTGGAATCTTTTTCGTAACGGGTATCACTTTCTAGTAAGTCTCCCTTGGGGATGAATCCTGCATTTTGGCGAAGCCATTGGTCGTATTCAGCCTTGTCCATGCCCAGTGCTTTACGGTGGCCATCGCTACCACGCCAAACGTCCACAATAAGACTTTGGTTCATCTTAGCCCCACTTCTACCGAACATTTCGGGCATAAACGGACGTTTAGTGTACAGTTGCATTGGCGCACGTGCTCCCTGTAGCAAGAGAAATTGCGTGTAATAGTCGAAGAACATCATTGCACGTGCATCCTCATAACTGAATTGTCGCACGCCACCACGCTCACGTAGTTCTACTTGTGAATAGAGTTTGAGGTAGATATCCCGGGGAATGCCATCAATATTGAAAGGAACGGCATCAAACAATTGCTTACCTCGATACTGACCTTGGCTTAGATATTCCACTATACCCGTATCTCCAAACTTGTCATAGAATGAAGTGAATGCGCTCGGCGACATAAACCACTCGTAGTTTATGTTTCCTCGCAAGAGATCATTGCCCAGCATTAGAGCGGCAATCTTCTTGATACTATCCGCTTTGATACCCTCACCATCCTTGGTCGTGTAGTTGGCCACGCGCTCCAAGCCTTTACCTTCAGTAAGTTCTTTTAGCACAGTCTGCTGCTTCGCAGTTAGTTCTGTAGGCTCGCCCATCAGTTTATCCTCCAACCCAACTGCTTCACGCACCGCATTCCATATCTGCTCGTCACGCTTACTTTGCTTCAATATCTTTCGCTTGGCTTCTACATAGCACATGATGCAAGGAGTGAGGAATCCATGCTTTTGTAAAATTTTCTTCAGAGCCTCGATTTGTGTCACACCTAAGTGACCACCCTTTCCTGCTTCAACAAGGGCGTCAATTACGCTATTTATAGCATCCTTTTTGACGCAATTGTACGAATAGTCAATGCTGATATATTCTCCGGTATCTCGAACGAAGGGACGTTTGCTGACCTCTCTGTTTTGCATAAGGCCGAATTGCGGATATTTCCCCATGGAACTCCGAATGCCATCTGCCACAGAATCGGCTTGAGCAATCAATGCATCCACGTCGTCGGGATCAAGGCCAGCGTCATTTATCAGAATGTCGCGCATCTTCTCCTTGTCACCATCCTTCCAAGTGCGATAGTTCATTTCTATCTT
>CAVKNU010000393.1:0-2589 GCA_963657465.1 Lachnospiraceae bacterium | reverse complement strand
GTTACTGATAGAGAATGGTGATGATAAGGAGAACCTTGCTTTGTCACCGGCACGTCTGCAAGCGGTATTGGTGCTGCTTGCCAACTGGACTGCGCCTGAGATTCGGAAACGGATTCTTGATGTGGCGGTCAGTGAAGTGATGAGTCTGGAAGAAGCTAACGCCCTCTTTGACTTCTCGAACATAAAGCCGCTACCGCATGATGACTTTGTTATGAGAGACGAGGACGGAAATCCCATCCCGATGGTTCCAGATGTCGAGCAAAAAACAACGCTGTGGCATAAAGAGGATTTGACGGTCAACAAGGAAGCGGTTAATAAGGTAAAGACTGCATTCAACGCTTGCGTGAAGCCGTTAGACTTTGCTGCACCAGATGCCAAACAGGTCATTGATGAGGATGTATGCAAAGCCACGCATGGACTCATTGAGCATCTCGATACTCAAATAGATGCCTCTGTTTTGGCACTCTTGGTGGATGTTCTGTATTTCAAGGGGGCATGGGAAAATGAGTTTGATGACTACGATACTGCCGACAGAGTGTTTTATGGAACTAAAGGGAAACAGAAAGTACCGACGATGCGCTACACTCGCTTTATGAAGTATTCAGAAACCGCAACGTATCAAGCAGTTTCATTACCTTACACTTGTGAAAGTGTCAATCGCAAAAGTTTTGCCATGCGCATCTATTTGCCGAAAGGCAAGCATACGATAACAGATGTGCTTGAAGAAATGTGGAATGACGAGTATGAGTTCCATGCTGAACGCGAAGAAGTATATCTTTCCTTACCTCGCTTTGAGGTGGAAAACAAGGTCGAAGTGAAGTCTGTTCTCAATAAGATGGGATTGTCGTGTATATTGGATTCAAGCGACATTATCCCCGAATGCATCAAGGACTTGCAGATTTCGGACATTGCTCAACAAGTGAAGATAAAGGTTGATGAGAGCGGAACAGAAGCGGCGGCTGTTACCTTTGAAATAATGGCAGGTTGTTGTCCAAGCTTTGAACGTCCCAAGCCAAAGGTGATGAAAGTGAACAAACCTTTCTTGTTCGAGATTGTCGAGGAGAGTACAAATATGATCCTCTTCTCGGGAGTGATAAACAATATTGAGGCATAATGAGTATGGTAAAGAAAGTATTAGACAAAGAAGAATTGATAGCCCGACTGAAAGAACTTTCAGCCACCACTATCAGACAAGAAACATTTATGGGAGCTATGTGCTATTCTCCAGCCATGCCACCTATTGAGCGTACGAAATGCGAAATGTGTGGCGCAGATATAGTTTACGAGAATTGGCATGGTGAACGTGATACAATTTACGAGACCGTCAGAAACATTTCTAACCTTGGTTATGATGCCAAGGTAGAAATATGTTGCATGAAGTGTGCTGAAACACTGGAAAAAGACCTTCTTCTGGGTGATGAGGCACAGCCGGATGATGACAGCAACTATTATGCAACACCGCATTTGGAGGAGATCAACTATCTGTTTTCTTTCAAGCCGAAAGACGGTGAGCGGTTCCACTCATGCATCGCCAATAGTGTGGAGCAATACAAATCATTGCTGTCGCTTTTGCGTAACAAAGCATCTTACACTGACTATTATGACTCAGTGCATTATGTCGCTGACGAGAAAGATGTTCTGAAATACATGACAGGAATAGATTTTAATGGATAGGATTAAATTACCATACTCCGTTGTACTTGAACTGACGTATCGTTGTAACCATCGATGCGTCTTTTGTTCATGTCCATGGTTCGCTCCCAACTCAGATTATCCGATGGATAAAGAACTTGATGTAGAGCAATGGAAGCAGGCCATAACCAAGCTTTACGACATGGGAGTACAGGCATTCTCCATATCAGGAGGTGAGGCCATACTGAAAGACTGCATGCCACAGATAGTAGAATATATTCGCGAAGAAGGCAAAAAACGAGGCTATAACCATCCAATAGTACTCATCTCCAATGGATTGGCGATGAAAGAGGAGTACCTTCAGTTGTTCAAACGTTGCAATGTGCATCTCAGTATGAGTTTGCCCGGGTATGAAAGTTTCCAAGAACACACAGGGGTTGATAATGCGGATGGAGTACTTGCATGGTTCACGCGTGCAAAGGAGATGGGGTTAGAAACAACTGTCAACGTGACCGTAACAAGGAAAAATTTCCACGAATTGTTTGAAACCATCTCGATGGGCTTGTTAAACGGAGCATCCTCATTGTTGCTCAACCGGTTCCTGCCAGGTGGGCGGGGACTTGGGTATATGAACGAGCTGATGCTAAGTCCCAAGCAAGTGAACGAGATGCTTCATGTGGCAGAAGAAGTCTTAACGCTTTCGGGACGCTACGGCAACATGGGCACTGAAGTTGCGGCCTGTGCCATCGAAGATGCAAGCAGATACAAGCAACTTCACTTTGGCTACAAATGTGGTGCAGCAAAAGGGTTCTTTGTGATAGACCCAGCAGGGAATGTACGAACATGTAACCATTCCCCTCGTATTGTCGGAAACATATTCCACACCCCTATCATTGATGACATGGATTATTGGAAGACGTTTGCCGACAGCCAATACAAGCCAACAGCATGTAAAAG
>CAVKNU010000392.1:0-2652 GCA_963657465.1 Lachnospiraceae bacterium | reverse complement strand
ATGCCATCACTCCTGACGATGTAGTACTCCTCCACGACGACCTTCTTGCCACTGGCGGAACTATGAAAGCAGCCTGTGATTTGGTCAAGAAATTCCATCCAAAGAAGGTGTACGCAAACTTCATTATCGAGTTGGTAAACGAGAATTTCGAGGGTCGAAAAATCTTTGATGACGACGTAGAGGTAAGCACTCTTATGCAGTTGTAAGACTAAAAGGCGTTGCAGTTTCACGTGAAACAGTAACGCCTAAATTATCTTTAAGCAAAGGAATTATAGAGTATGACGAAGAAAGAAAACGAGGAAAGACTAGCTAGACTGAAGAGCATCGTATTGAGCATGCCTGAGAAGCCTGGGAGCTATCAATACTACGACGAAGACCATACTATTATATATGTAGGAAAGGCGAAAAACTTGAAACGAAGAGTGTCATCTTACTTCCACAAAGAGGTGGATAGATATAAGACAAAGGTACTTGTTTCTAAGATTTTCGACATTTCCTACACGGTGGTCAACACGGAAGAAGATGCACTTTTGCTCGAAAACAGCCTCATCAAGAAGTACAATCCTAGATATAATGTTTTGCTAAAAGACGGCAAAACCTACCCTTCCATATGCGTAACCAATGAGTATTTTCCTCGCATTTTCAAGACTAGAAACATCAACAAAAAATTCGGGACTTTCTTCGGTCCATACCCTCATTTGGGCAGCATGTATGCGGTTTTAGAGATCATAAAGAAGCTCTACAAACCTCGCACGTGCCGCTTTCCTATAACAAGAGATGGCATCGTAGAGGGCAAATATAAGCCTTGCCTAGAATATCACATACACAACTGTGGAGCCCCCTGCATCAACAAGCAGAGCTACGAAGAATACCAAGAAAACATGCGCCAAGCTCGTGAAATCCTCAAGGGAAATACCCGAGAAGTGAGCAAATATCTCTATGATATAATGATGAAAAATGCCGAACTTCTTAAGTTTGAAGTTGCCGAAGAATACAAGAGAAAGTACCTTTTACTCGACGAATTTGAGGCAAAAAGCGAGGTGGTCAGCCATACAATTACAGACGTAGATGTCTTTACTATCGTCAACGATGACACCAATAAGAACGCCTTCATCAACTATATTCACGTCAAAAACGGCACCATCAACCAAAGCTTTACATACGAATATAAGCGTAAGCTAGACGAGAGCGACGAGGAACTTTTGATTACCGCCATTCCCGAAATTCGAGAGCGTTTCCACTCCACTTCCAAGGAGATTATCGTACCCTTTGAGATGGAATGGAAACTGAAAGATGCCACCTTCTTTGTGCCACAAAGAGGCGACAAGAAGCATCTGTTAGACCTATCCGAGATGAATGGAAAGCAGTATAAATTCGACCGTTTGAAGCAGGCAGAGAAACTAAATCCAGAGCAAAAGCAGACCCGTTTGATGAAGGAATTGCAGACAAAGCTGAAGCTTCCGAAGCTACCTTATCAGATAGAGTGCTTCGACAACTCCAACATTTCGGGCACTGATGCTGTTGCAGGATGTATTGTATATAAAGGTATGAAACCTTCGCGCAAGGACTATAGAAAATATAATATCAAGACAGTAGTTGGGCCTGACGATTATGCTTCCATGCAAGAGGTAGTGCGTCGTCGATACAGTCGTATGGTAGAGGAAGAAACACCCCTACCAGACCTTATCATCACCGACGGTGGCATCGGACAAATGGGCGTAGTAAGAGAGGTTGTAGAAGACGAATTACATCTCAACATCCCTATCGCAGGCCTTGCCAAGGACGACCGACACAGAACCAACGAACTTCTTTTCGGATTTCCTCCTCAAACCATCGCCCTACCTCCTGAAAGTGAGCTTTTCAAGGTACTAACGCAGATACAAGACGAAGTGCACAGATACGCCATCACCTTCCATAGAGACAAGCGTTCAAAACACGCCTTACACTCCGAATTAGACGACATCAAAGGCATCGGTCCTAAGGCAAAAGAAGCCCTCTTGGGCAAATTTAAAAGCGTAAAGAAGATGAAAGAAGCAAGCCAGGAAGAGCTTTCCGAGATGATTGGACCTCATAAAGCCGAGATTCTAAAAGCGCATTTCGAAGGAAAAGGAGAAAGCGCCACGGCATAAAGCAAAAAAAAATCCGTCTATCTAGAGAAATATTCCCTTATCATGACACGGATATATAAAATAAATGTGTATCTTTGCAAATAAAAAGATTATAAAATGAGAATCGTAATACAACGTGTACAACATGCCTCCGTAACCATTGAAGGAGAGATGAAATCAGCCATCAAACAAGGCTATCTTATCCTCCTTGGCATTGAGGAAAGCGACACATCAGAAGACATTGATTGGCTTGTTAGAAAGGTTATCGGCCTCCGTGTTTTCGATGACGAAAACCATGTCATGAACCGTTCCATCATGGACATTCAGGGCGAAATCCTTGTCATCAGCCAATTCACCCTATTCGCTAGCTACAAGAAAGGTAATCGACCTAGTTGGCTCAGAGCCGCAAAACATGAGATTAGCGTTCCTCTCTACGAAGAGTTCTGCCAAAAGCTCTCAGAGGCTCTCGGAAAGCCTGTAGGAACAGGAGAATTTGGAGCCGATATGAAGGTAGAATTGCTCAATGATGGTCCTGTCACAATCT
>CAVKNU010000391.1:0-2665 GCA_963657465.1 Lachnospiraceae bacterium | reverse complement strand
AAGGCAAGGCTGAAGGTTTGAAAGAAGGCTTGAAAGAAGGTAAGGCTGAAGAGAAGCTGGCTAGTGCTAAGCGATTTCTGGCAATGGGGTTGTCGCCAGAGCAAGTGGCGCAAGGTGCAGATTTGCCTCTAGAAAAGGTGATGGAATTGATGAGCTGATACGGAACGTCAGTAGTATATAAAATGCAGGCAGCTGAATCGGGAATTCGATTCTGCTGCCTGCATTTTGCTTTTAGGGCAAAAAATCGTGGAGCCATAGGAAGTGAGACTACTCGGTAGCAATACCTCCAACTTTTATTATTGCTTAGGATGCTTCATCAAGTTAAAAATAAGTATTTTGTTTGGTGCTTTCAGAAAAAACAATTATCTTTGCAACATAGTAATTATTTTTCAATAAAATATAGCGAATGAAAAAGTATTTAGATCCTAAGGCAGACTTGACATTCAAGAAAATATTTGGTGAGCATAAGGACTTGCTCATCAGTCTGATTAATGCCTTACTGCCATTGCAGGAAGACGAATATGTGCAAGAAGTAGAATATCTATCTCCAGAATTAGTCCCTGATAATTATGTTGGTAAGCATAGCATTGTGGATGTAAGATGCAAGGACATAAAAGGACGTCAATTCTTGGTAGAGATGCAGATGCTATGGACTTCAGCGTTTCAGCAAAGAGTTTTGTTCAATGCCTCTAAAGCATTTGTGCGTCAATTGAACAGGAAACGTAAGTTTGAACAGCTCCGTCCAGTGTATTCCCTCAATCTTGTAAACGAGATATTCATGAAGGATTATCCTGATGAGTTTATCCACAACTATAATATTGTGCACGATTTACACAATGACAAAGTAATAGAGGGTCTTCATTTCACCTTTATTGAATTGCCAAAATTCCGCCCTAATACGGTTTTGGAGAAAAAGATGGCAGTGTTGTGGCTCAAGTTTTTGACGGAGATAGACGAGGAAACCACTCATGTGCCTCAAGATTTATTGGATAATCCAGAGACGAGCAAGGCTTTGGAGGCTGTGGAAGAGTCGGCTATGAACAAAGAAGAGCGATGGGCGTACGAAGACTTTTGGGATAAGCTTGGTGCCGAGCGATTGTTATTCGAGGATTCCAATAAAATCAGTCGGGCTGAAGGCAAGGCAGAAGGCTTGAAAGAAGGTAAGGCTGAAGAGAAACTAGCTAGTGCTAAGCGACTGCTGGCAATGGGGCTGTCACCAGAGCAAGTTGCGCAAGGTGCAGACTTGCCTCTTGAAAAGGTGATGGAATTAGTGAACTGATACGGGAACATCAGTAGTATATAAAATGCAGACAGCAGAATCGGGTGTCGATTCTGCTGCCTGCATTTTGCTTTTGTGGCAAAAAATCGTGGAGCCATAGGAAGTGAGACGACTCGGTAACTATACCTCCAACGATCAGTTTAAAAAATGATGATAAAAGCGTATGAAAAACATACGTCTTTAGTCTCCGCATAATTTGATAGTTCTTATGTATAAGTAAATGATATTTAATTAATCTATCTATTATTGTGCTTTATTATTTTTATAGTCAAAAAGAAATAGTTTGAGCATTTGCCAATCGGAAATTGAGAGTTAGAAGTGACTCCAACTCTTCTCTAAAATTGGCAATATTATTGAAGAAATGCTTGATAGCTTTTCTAAATTCTTCTTTTGTTCGATAGAATCCAGTGTTTATGACCTTCTTTCGAAGAAATCTCCACAATCGTTCTATCAAATTGAGGTTAGGGGAATATGGCGGAAGGAATATTTGCTTAATTTTGGTTCCTTCGGCCCATTCCTTTAGCTCTCTGTTGTGATAGTATCTGGCATTGTCAGAAATAATGTAGATACGGGAAGCCTCTGGGTGTCTTGCCAATGCTTCCTCATACAAATTACGGGTAGATTGCGCATTGACGCTTTCACAATCATGAGCAATAACGTCCGTAACGTCATAGGCATTCAGAAGCCCATTGATGTTTACACGGTCACGACCACTAACAGTAGGTTGCTCCAACTGTTCTCCCTTTTCTATCCAAGCATAAGTTGAACGGCTATTATGAGTAGGGTGCACACCGTCCGCATAGTAAACAACAGCTTTTTCATCCTTTGTAGACAGTATTTGAGCGAGTTCGTCCGCAAATGCCACCTGTTGGTCTGCATCTGCCTCACATGGTACTTCGGTTGTCTTCTTATAGGTGAAGCCTATACGGTTTAGTAAATCTACTGTGCCTTGTGGGGTATAGGATACGCCAAAAGTCAAGCGAATCCATTCCGACACACTTTTGGCATCAGTATAAACATGTTCCTTCAATTCCTTACGAAGAGCACAAAGCTGCTGGCTGTCAAGTTTACCCCAATATCCTTGATAATGGTTTTCCAACAGATTTTCGATTCCGCCTGCTTGATAGTTGCCGACATAACGATATACTGTAGCTATGCTTATGCCCAAATCTTCCGATATAGATTTGGAACTGCGACCATTGTCAAACATAAGGATACAAGTTACCCGAATGTAGTCAGGAGTTCCAACTACATTGCGCTGAAGTTGACGGAGTTCAGCCTTTTCGTCTATGGACAATTTTAATCGCACGGTGCAAAGATAATCATTTTTTATGAAATGACCAAACTTTTGGGGGATTTCTCAAACTATTTACTTTTGACTATAAT
>CAVKNU010000390.1:1599-2670 GCA_963657465.1 Lachnospiraceae bacterium | reverse complement strand
ATAGAGTTCGTCGCCCTCCTGAAGCTGCTCGTATATCACCTCAAACAGATTCCACATCTCCCCGGAATCCTTACCTTCGGGAATAGATACTGCCTGGTAGGATATTCCCATATCAAGCAGCAGCTTCTCCAAACCTATGTGCGGAACCTCTTTTTGTACCTTCCCATTATAACGGGACTCGAGGCCTTTGTCCCAGTTACTCTCCCTTGCCTTGTCGGTCAAGAACACCAACGCTTGGTCCTCCTTGTTCCACCCTTCCTTCTGCTGGAGATACTCGAGCAAGTTCTTCTGCACAAAAGGGGTCTCCGTTCCTATGAAATCTTCTTTTCCGTAGCGGCATTTCTCATAAAACGCCACTCCCAATATTGACAAAAATACTCTTCTACCCATAGTATTTTTAATCACCGTAATTTGACAACGACTTTTTCAACTCATGTGCAATCTGGTCCCTCAGGCTCTTAGGCTCCATCACCGTCACCTTGCTGCCGTATGAGAGAATCTTGCTGCGCAGCTCATAGTTGTCATATACATACAGGGAGACGTAAGCATACTTCTCGTCCGTATCGCTCTCCAGGAGTTCGTCCTGTGAAGGGTGTATTGGCTTGCTCTCGATGTAAGGGTACTCCCCCTTGTCAATGCGAAGCTTTACCTCAATCGGCTCAGCGCCGTCTGGCTTGGTAATGCCCACCACATTCTCGAAGTAATCGGAAAAGTCAATTCCGCTCTCCTTGTATGGGATATGCTGGTTTGGCTCCATCTTGAGGATTCTATCCAGTGCCAAGTTGTAGACCTTGTTCTCCACTGCGTCACGATGCCTGGTGGCTATCAGGTACCAACGCTGGTTATACTGCTTGAGGAACTGGGGGAACACCGTCCATTCGCGCTTTCCTCTGCCTGGTACTTCATACTTAATATCATAAGTCTGATGCTGGATGATAGCCTTCAGGAGAGGCTCCAATATTTCATTGGGTTTCAACTTACCACAAGACTCCAAGATAACTTTCTCAAAGGAAATAACAGGCTGTGAGTTCTTGTCGTATCCCAAGAACTTGTCTATTTCATCAGTCATGG
>CAVKNU010000390.1:0-1252 GCA_963657465.1 Lachnospiraceae bacterium | reverse complement strand
CCCATAATCAAATATGTTTCAATCAACAAATATATTTACCTGCTGTTTTCAACGACTTTCTCAAACTATCTATTATCTTTCCTACAGAGTACTCGCTTTCTACGGCATGCGCTATCAGATTTCGGTTCTTAGTCACCTCAAAATAAACACCTCTCAGCTCATAAGGCAAGAATTCCTTGTCCTTACAGATCCTGTCCTTCACGCTCTGACGCTCCTCCTGGTCATAACAGTCGTGTTGGGCAACCTGGCAAGCATAAGACAAGATACCCTCCTGCAAGGAAATCAACGCAGCAGTATAGTTCATATGCTTATACTGCCACTGTGCCAACCTATACTGGAAGAGCGCAGGACTGTGCTCCGTCCCGTTGAAGTTGTTCAGAAAAGCCTTCACCATAGGCTTCACTATCAGCTCTGGAAGCTGGGAACGAAAATCCTTATCCAAAAGCTTTCTCAGAGCCTGGGCTTCTTTGGAGATTGCCAGCACGTGGTTAAGGTTCATCACATCCGAGAAATGCTTCAGTTTGTTGCTTGCATCCGTATCCTCAGCCTGCAGCAATCCCGCTATCTGATAAGCATTGCCATACTGTCTGAAGGCACTGGCACCCACAATCCAATCATTGAGCTTCTGTATCTTCTTCAAGTCAACAATTGGCACATGCCCGTATTCCTTTGCCATCTCCAGCATACCGTAATATATATGTGAAATTTTGATGTTCCTGCTGCTCACATTCTTCAGGTAAAGCAACAGGTTCATGATGGTGATGGGCAAGGAACGGAAAGAATGGGTGACATCTACCACCAGCTCATCGCCTGTAGAAAGCAACTGGTTGAGCTGAAGAATGATGTTGATATTCTCATTGATCTCATCCTCGTTCACACCATATCTTATCAAGGCAATGTGGGCATTGTCCCCTACAGCCCCTTCTATTTCCTTGAGATGCGGAACAAAGAGCTCGCTCTCGCTGGTAGCTTGCTCGCAAAGCTCTGCCACCTCACAGTACACGTCATCGTCCACGGGCTTTCCGTTTCCATCCTGGAAATAACGGTACACCTCCTCCCACATGGAGTGAACTGTACCTATAAGTATCACCTTGTCTATCTGCTGCGTCTTGCAGAGAGCCGCAGCCATAAAGGGATACTCGCCCAAGTGTTCATCCCCCAGACGATAGGAAGCCTTGCGATATTCGCGGGCAGACTTCTCCTCTCCTTGTCCCCCTCTATTCACAAGAGGGCCTGTTCCTATAAATGATAT
>CAVKNU010000389.1:0-2692 GCA_963657465.1 Lachnospiraceae bacterium | reverse complement strand
GAAAGGAATCCCAAATGGAATCTGTCGATATAAAACATATTTCCTTTGATGACAAAGGATTGGTGCCTGCCATCGTGCAGGACGCCAGGAATGGGGAAGTCCTCATGATGGCTTACATGAATGAGGAGTCTTTACAGAAAACCGTAGAAAGTGGAGAGACCTGGTTCTTCAGCCGCAGCCGGCAGAAGCTGTGGCACAAGGGCGAGGAGTCGGCGCATTTCCAGCACGTGAAGCGCATCTATGTAGACTGCGACGCCGACACGCTGGTGGTGGAAGTCATTCCCGACGGCCCCGCGTGCCACACGAACAACCGCTCCTGCTTCTACCGCTCCCTCACGGAATGGGAGAATGAAGAAGGTGACGGGAGCCTGGCGATCCTCCACACCCTTTTCGAGGAAATCAAAGACCGCCGCATCCATCCCCAGGAGAAATCCTACACCAACTACCTGCAGCAGGAAGGGAAGGATAAAATCGATAAAAAAATCGGCGAAGAGGCTTCAGAAGTCATCATCGCCGACCAGCACCAGGACAAAGAAGAAATCATTGACGAGTCCTGCGACCTTCTCTACCACCTCTTCGTCCTCTGGGAAAACGCCGGCATAGATCTCTATGACATCATGGCGAAACTGGAAGAACGGGACGGAAAGAAAGGAAATAAGAAAACAGTGGGACACCTGGATAAGGTGTTCTGATGGAAATAGAAGAGCCCCGCGTATGCGGGGCTTTTGGCGTTGTGATTTAGTAGTCGGTAATCGGTGGTCAGGGCGCGCGTACCTGCTTTCTCATAGCGAGGAGCTATGAGCTTGGAGCTTGTAAGCTCGCCCCACGAGACGATGACGCTAATGGGGAACCTTGCCATCGTTTAAAGCAGATTGTTACGCTAACGTAAAGAAGTAGCCCCTTGGAGAAGCAATGCTGTTAAGTTAAGGATATGCATTCACAGCACACGTCAAATTTGGCGTGTGCTTTTTTTGATGCCATTTTACCCCTGGATAACAATTGATTGAATATTTTTGTCAAAGAAATGCTTGACAAAGCCCCAAAAGTGTGAACCACGCTTGTTGGTAGGGGACACCCTAATTGTTAACCAGGAGGTAAATATATGAAATCACCAAGTGCTGTTAAACGTCTACTTTCTGAAACTATTAACTACATTGCGGAGCATCCGAAGGAGTTTCCCCTTGCTCCAGGTGCATTCACTCGTGAGAGGAAGTGGACAATAAGGAAATTGTTCAAGACACTACTTTCCTTGGATTGCCACGACCTTCATAACAGTATCTACGCCACACTCTCTTCGGTAGAAAAAGACGAAGGATTTACTACATCCGGCTTTGTTCAACAAAGGGATAAACTGCCTATTCAGATGTTTGAGTATCTGTTTCGACGCGTTTTGGAAAAGTTACGCTCTTATGCGGAAAAGCGTACTTTTCACGGATATCACGTACTGGCCTGTGATGGCTCGGATTTTCCACTTCCTACAGAGTGTGTTCCCGCGGATCCTGATGCATCTGTGCATCGACTGGTGCAGCATAAGCTCTTACATCAAAACGCATTGTACGATGTTATCGCCCAGTTATATGTGGCTGTAACTATGGAGCCAAAACTGGAATGCAATGAACGGGATTCGCTGCTTCGTCTTGCAGAGTCACTTTCGGAGCAAGATACGATATATAAGCCAAACAAGACTATTATCACTTGTGACCGCGGCTATGAAAGCTGTGATGTCTTCATGAAGTTACGCGAGATGGGCTATAAGTTCGTTATCCGACTCAAAGATCCGAAAGGATGTGGAACTATGTACAAGATGGATATGCAGCTTCCCGAGGATGGCAGTTTGGTAGATAAAGATTTACCGATTTACTGCAGAAAAAATCAACAGGGCACATACGAGAAAATCCGTACACCTTCGCATGATACTACCGGTGTTACGTTTCGTGTTGTTGGTTTCAAAACCAACAGTGGGAATGCAGAATATTTGCTGACTAATCTCTCCAGAGCAGAATTTAGAAGCAAAGACATTGCCGCCATTTACCGGAAAAGATGGGATATTGAGGTTTCCTTTCGGCATCAGAAGTATGCGATTGGCGGCATTGTCTTTCACTCCAAGAAGCTGGATGCACAACGTATGGAATTGTATACAGCTCTCACCTTGTATAATTGCATTTCCGCCATTGTTCAGCTCACCAATATCCCAAGTGAGAAGCGGAATGCGGGGTATAGAATAAATTTTGCTATAGCGGTTCCCAAGTGCATCAGATACCTTTTTCAGAAGGCCCGAGGCGGTTGGGAGAACCTGGAAAGACTATTGATTCAAAATACAGTGAGGCAAGTGGATAACCGAAGTTATGAGCGACAGCTAAGGCCTAAATCGGCCAGAGCTTTCAACGCTCGCATCAGATAGATAAATTGTAAACTTACCCAAAATATCCTCGCCTGAGCATGAATCGAAAAAAATCGATTTGTGCTCAGTTCCTTTAGCATGCCCGAAATCGGGCTTGCAGAAAGTAGAACGTGATTTTTGAATCAATCTGTCTGCAAAACTGCCTTAAAAAGCATTAGTTAACAAAAGATTTTAGTGATTTTTCATAAAGCCATTCCTTAACTTAACAGCATTACTTCTCCAAGGGGCGACTCATATAGGGCTAGAGTCTCATATCCCCCTAAACGATAGCATTTCCATTTCCCGCTATCG
>CAVKNU010000388.1:0-2700 GCA_963657465.1 Lachnospiraceae bacterium | reverse complement strand
GCGAGCTTAGGGCTTGCGTAAAAGACAATACAGAACAATATGATTACAAAAGATAATTTGAAGAGTGTCCTGCTGCATCTTGGATTTAAGAAAGCAACAATAGGTGACTACTTTACAAAGACATATACATCTTGTGCGGTCAGCGTCGACTTTGACAACGAGGAACTCTTGTATCCTACGAATAAAGGCTTGATAGTAAATGACAAGACTACGAGTAACTTCTCTCACAATGAAAATTTCGTTGTGTTTGAGTGTGTATGCAGATTGCTCGAGAAAGGCTACAGGCCAGAGCATATAGAGTTGGAACCAAGATGGCAACTGGGACGTGATACAAAAAGCGGAAAGGCGGATATTGTTGTCAAGGATGTAAATGGCGAAGTTCTTATTATTATTGAGTGCAAAACAGCAGGAACCGAATACAACAAGGAAATCAAAAACACTGAGGAGTATGGCGGACAGTTGTTCAGTTATTGGCAGCAAGAAAATGCCACCCGCTGGCTTGCCTTGTATGCCTCAGATTGGAAAGATGAGTCTTTAAAAATATACTCGAAGGTTATCAATTGTTCTGATGACAAGAACATTTTGGAAATGGCTAAGAAGGATAAGGATGTGCTTGTCTATGCCAATGCCAAAAACGATGCCGAAAGATTTGAGGTTTGGGATGAAACTTACAACAAGGCATGGCTTGACAATTTGATTTTCGATGAAGAGAGCTTGGCTTATAGCGTTGGTGTTCCACCTTTGCGTAAGCAGAAACTTCGTGACTTTACGCCTGAGGATAAAATCGTCAATCGTTTCGAGGAGATATTGCGCCACAACAATGTGTCGGATAAAGAAAATGCCTTCAACCGTTTGGTTGCCTTATTCATTTGCAAGCTGGTGGATGAGATAAAGAAGCAGGATTTCGACGAGGTGGAATTTCAGTATAAGCAGGGAACAGACACTTACGAAACTTTGCAAGATCGTCTGCAGCGGCTTCACACTCAAGGAATGGAGGAGTTTATGAAGGAGAAAATCTTCTATGTGGAAGCTGACTATGCCGAAAGACTATTCAAGCAATATACAGGACATCAGCGCAAGCGGGCGATAGAAGAGCTAAACAAGACAATACGCATCTTGAAATTCTACTCCAACAATGACTTTGCCTTCAAGGATGTACACAACGAGGAACTTTTCTTCCAAAACGGAAAGATTCTGGTAGAAGTGGTGCAACTTTTCCAGCCTTATCGCATAGTATATCCTAGCAAGCATCAATTCTTGGGAGACCTCTTTGAACAGCTGCTTAACAAAGGCTTCAAACAGAACGAAGGACAGTTCTTTACACCAACACCTATCACTCGCTTCATTTGGGACTCGCTTCCTTTGCAAACATATATTTCAGACCACGGTCTGCCAAATGTAATAGACTACGCTTGTGGTGCAGGGCATTTCCTCACAGAAGCAGTTGAAGCAATCAATGCAGTACGAGGAAAAGGCGATAACGCATGGGTGGAGAAGCACATCTATGGTGTAGAAAAAGACTACCGTCTTGCTCGTGTGTCCAAGATATCCCTTTTCATGAATGGTGCCGGCGGTGCTAATATTATCTTCGGAGACGGTTTGGAAAACTACAAGGACAAAGGTATTGAGAATGGTGCCTTTGATATCCTTGTGGCCAATCCGCCATACTCTGTAAGCGGATTTAAACAACATCTGAAATTGCGCAACAACGAATTCCGCCTCTTTGATATTGTTACTAATGATGGTAAAGAAATCGAAACACTATTTGTCGAACGCATCGCTCAGTTGTTGCGTCCACAAGGCCTTGCTGCGGTCATTTTACCTGCTTCTATTCTTAGCAATACTTCCAATAGTTATAAAGCCGCACGTGAGGAACTCTTGCAGAATTTCTACGTGCGTGCCATCGTAAGTTTCGGTAGCAAAACATTTGGCGCAACGGGTACAAATACGGTTACTCTCTTCCTTGAACGTTACAATGAGCCTCCACGCATTGCTGAACTGGCTACAGATAGTGTTGATGCCATAATGAGCGGTGAGGACATTTCTGATTTTACCGATCAGCAAATGCTTGCAGAATATCTGCGTATGCAAAATATTAGTGAGAGTGACTATTTACGCTTTGTCCGTCAAAAGATGGATGGCGAAGCCGTACATACACACCCATATTTTAAGGCGTATGCCGATGCTTTTGCCCAAATGACTATATCCTTGCCCAAGAAATGTTCTGCGGAAGAGGAGGAACGTATCAGGCGTGAGAAATTCTATGACTTTGCTCTTCGCATAGAGCGTGACAAGTTGTATTATTTCGCATTGGCTCGTGAACAGCAGACTCTTGTCATTACTGCACCTTCTGACAACAAAGAACAAAAGACATTCTTGGGATATGATTGGAGCAATAGAAAAGGAGCAGAGGGTATCGTTATCAATACTCCTGGAGGCAAACTGTACGACCCAGACAGCCGTTTTTCCCGTGGAACGCTCGCTTCTGCTATACGCAATTCCTTCGCTGAGGCAAATACTATATTGTCTGATGACTTGATGCAGTATGCGAAAACGTACTGGTTGAAAGATATGATGGATTGGTCACGCAGTGAGTTTGATAAGACAGTGACAACGACCTTTCAAAAGAAATTTGAGATACATAGCAAATACCCTTTGAAGAAATTGGGAATTGTTGCAAACATACAAAAGGGTAAATCA
>CAVKNU010000387.1:0-2719 GCA_963657465.1 Lachnospiraceae bacterium | reverse complement strand
GCCCTCATCTTCTTGGCTCGCTATCTGCAGGAGCATGGGGGCAGGATGATAGACTGCCAGCTGGAGACCGCTCACCTCAAGTCGATGGGAGGCCGCTACATCTCCTACGAGGAGTATATGAGGATTATGAACGAGGAATAAACTGTGCTCTATTCTTGAAAATAGAATCGGGGTTAATATGAATCCTTGAAAATAGAAACGGACTTAATACGAAAAAGGCTAGGTTCCAAGCGGAATCTAGCCTTTATTGTTTTCTTTGAAAAAATCGGTTTAGAATATTGTTTTCTTTGAAAAAATCGACTTAGAATATTGGCTCACCAATGCAGCCGTCTGGTGCCTGTATGTGTAGCAATGCACAGATGGTAGGGGCGATGTCTGTCATGTAGCAAGGCTTGGTGCTGGCACCATGCTTGATGCCCCAACCCATGAACACCAAAGGTATGTGGGTATCGTATCCATTCCAGGCTCCGTGTGAGGTACCCTTCATGCCATGGTCGTAGAAGTCTGGCTTCAAGACTACCTGTACGCCACCGCTTCGTTCGCGGTTGAAACCATTGATGATGCGGAATTTCACTTCCTCAGGGATGCTCTCAATAGAAGCCTTCTCCATGTCGCAGGCATAGAGCACGTCCTTGTCTTTCTTCAGTCGGTTTACCACCACCTGCTTTACCTGTGCGTAGTCGAGACTTAGGGAGTCAATCTTGTTGGTGTCGAAGAACACCTGATAATTGAATACGCCCTTGATGAGGCTTCCTGCTGATGGGAATTTCGCCTTCAATGCCTCGTCGAGATACTTCTGAGCCTCTTTGTTGTTCCAAGAGCCAGCAGGGATGCGACGGTCTTGCAAGAACTTTGCGTTGTTCATGCCGCCATGGTCGGCGCTGAGGAACACGATGTAGTTGCCTTTGCCCACCTTTTGGTCGAGGTAAGAGAAGAAATCAGCAAAGTCCTTGTCGAGGCGGAGATAGGTGTCTTCTATCTCTACGGCGTTAGGACCAACCTGATGGCCGATAACATCGGTGCAAGAGCAACTAACGGCAAGGAAGTCGGTCTCGTTGCCACCACCGAGGTTCTCACCAGCGATGGCAGCCTTCGCCATCTCCAGGGTGTAGCTGTTGCCGAAAGGAGTGCTGCGGAGAATGTCGGTGCCGTACTTCTTGTAGAGGGCTGGCAGGTCGAGAGGCAGAGTAGCCTTTACGCCTGGCTTCACGCCATCCTCGTAGTCGTTCTCATCGGCGGTGCTCTCCTTATAGGTGTCGATAGGGTAGAGGGTGTTCCATTTCTCTGAAAGATATTTCTTAGGAAGATTCTTCTTGTTGAAATCATTCACCCAGCCAGGCAACTTGTCCATGTAGAAAGAGCTGGTGATGAACTTGCCGTTCTTGGCGTCAAACCAGTAGGCTCCATTGGCATGGTGACCAGCTGGCAGGATGGAAGCGCGATCCTTGATAGCAACGCCAATCACCTTGCTGCGGTCGTTGGTGGCAAGGCGAAGCTCGTCGCCCATGGTGGTAGCCCACATGTTGCGAGGCGACTCATAGCCCGCCTTTCCGTCAGAGCCGACAGGCTTAACGGTGTAGTCTTCCGTGCAATAGGTCACCTTACCGTCCTTCATGAAGTTATTGCCGGCAATGCCGTGGATGGAAGGTACGGAGCCGGTATAGATGGATGTGTGCCCGATGGCTGTGACTGATGGGATATAAGGGATGCGGCAGTTCTCGCAGCTGAATCCCTCGTTTAGCAATCTCTTGAAGCCGCCCTCGCCGTAGCGAGCCTGGTAGCGATAGAGGTAATCCCAACGCATTTGGTCAACAACCAATCCTACAACCAGCTTTGGGCGAGCTGGCTGAGCCTGTGCCACTGCTGTGAAAGCGCAGAGCACCAAGATAAGTTTAAAGAATTTCTTCATTTTCCTTATTATTTATTTGTATTCTTGTTTTTGATGTAAGTTGAGACAGATGGATACTTCCACCAATTCGGTTGCAAAGATACGATTTATTTGTTACAAAACCATGAAAAGGGGGTTAAAACTGTGATTCTTTCCACTTTTTGCCTTTTAGAGGAAGAGGGGGTTGGGAGGGTGGCATCTTCCAATATTCCAGTTCTTCCAATATTCCAAAAGAGGTTGTTTCTGACAACACCCCTTTCTAAAGACTATATAACTTATTAATAATTAATTAGTTATATATAATATATAGGAAAATGGAAGTGCCGAAAAATAATTGGAAGAACTGGAATTGGAAGATTTTGTTTCTAGTTTCTGTCTCAGTCTCAGTGTCTCAGTTGTTTTTCAAGAGGGTACTTTTTCTCTGTATTTATTATTATATTATATATAACTAATTAATTATTAATAAGTTATAAAGAATCATATGGCGAATTCCGAAATGTGTGGTGGCATTTATTTTCAACTGAGACTGAGACACTGAGACGATGAGGACAAATATTGCAACTCACTCGAATCAGCCAAAATCTTGACTTTCCACTTCTCTAAAAGGCTCATTTCTACCTCCTGTAGTAGGCAAATCGAAGCATTGCAATTTATTTTCCTAGTTGGAGAAATATTTTTTCCTAGTTGGAAAAATCAAAAACACGATGTTTGCGCAAGGCTTTGGTCACCAATCAGTGCATTCTTACCTCCCAACCCCTAACAAATGTTCTCTTATTGAAATGAAATATAAACAAAAAAGGCAGTCAAGTTGAACAACTTAACTGCCTAAAT
>CAVKNU010000386.1:0-2731 GCA_963657465.1 Lachnospiraceae bacterium | reverse complement strand
CACCGCATTGTTGCAGAAATCGAGCGTTGGTTCTCGCTGATAGACATCATCGAGAGCGGAAAGGCGAGTCTGCAAACTGCCGTAAAGCAAGCCAAGAGCAAAATCCTCGACCTCGCCATTCACGGCAAGCTCGTATCACAAAATCCCAATGATGAGCCGGCAAGCGAATTGCTCCGCCGCATCAATCCGAAAGCCGAAATCGCTTCCGATAACGCCCAGTATGGGAAGGTGCCGAATGGATGGTGCATAACAAAGGTCAAAGCTATATTCTCAATAAATCCCAAAAATAAAGTAAAAGAGGATGTTGAAGCTGGCTTTGTACCCATGACTAATATTTCCGATGGCTTTTCCAATACGTTCTCATATGAAACAAAAAATTGGGGAACTATCAAATCAGGATTTACGCATTTCGCAAACGGAGATATTGCTGTTGCCAAGATTTCTCCATGCCTGGAGAATCGCAAATCAATGGTCTTGGAAAATCTGCCTAATGGCATAGGTGCAGGAACAACGGAACTTCTAATATTTCGTCCTTTGTGTTTAACCCAATTATATGGATTGTACTTCTTTAAATCAGATTATTTCATTAAGCAATGTGTAGGAACATTCAATGGTGTAGTTGGCCAGCAAAGAGTTGCAAAAGCTATTGTTGAGAATATAGATTTTCCCCTTCCCCCTCTCGCCGAGCAACACCGCATAGTGTCAAAGATAGAAGAACTCTTTGCCCAACTCGACCGCATAGAAGCAGAGTTGTAAGTACTATGTTTAGCCATCGCAAGTGACATACTTACGGTGGCTAAATGCCATAGTTACGGCTTGCAACCGACATCGTTACCAATCAACAACCTTGTCAACGATTTGTTGTTGCTCACTTGCAGTGTGGCGCAAATAAATGCGTGTTGTCTCGATGCTCTCGTGTCCCATGAGGTCGGCAAGCAGGGCAATGTCGTTGAAGCGGTCGAGAAAGTTCTTGGCAAAACGATGGCGGAACGAGTGCGGATAGACCACATCACGGTTCAATCCATACTTCTCGCCGAAATGCTTCAACTGTTGTGCTATACCACGGGTGGTGATACGATTGCCAAAGCGGTTGAGAAACAGATAGCCAGAAGTAATCCCTTTTTCAGCGAGCCACTTCGTTGCTTCTTTTCGCAGGTTCTTGGGAATGTAAAGACGGCGCACCTTTCCACCTTTGCTATAAAGGTCAAGATAACCCACCTTTACATGCTCTGCCTTAATGTGAAGGAGTTCACTGACGCGAGCACCTGTTGCAGCCATAAACCATACAACGAAATACCATTCGTCGTGCCCATCGGCTTTTAGTTTCGCCTTCAGAAACTTGTAGTCAGCATCGCTGATTACATTCTCCAAAAAATTCTTCTGCTGAACCTTGACAAACTTCATTTTCAGTTTGTCTTGCTTAGTAAACTCCAAATACTTGTTGATTGCTTGCAAGCGCAGATTGACCGTCTGAGGCTTGAAATTCTCTACGAGATACCCCTTATAAGCCAAGAGGTTCTTTTTGTTTACTACCGGGTAGTGTTCTGTAAAATACTTCACCGTCCACTCATAAGAACGGATGGTGTTCACTGTCAAGTTACTCTTGACCAGATAATCCTTGAATGTTGTTACCATATTTGCATTTTTATAATAAAACATGGTAACAATATATAAGGGACGGTATCGCCCATTATCAGAAGATGCCTTTAGGATGGGCGGTGTGCAGACTCGAGGATATTGCCGGGGTTTTAGATAATCTGCGTAAACCTATAAATTCAGATGAAAGAAATTCACGTATAGCGAACAAGCATGAGAACGAATTATACCCCTATTATGGTGCAACAGGACAAGTTGGATTTATTGATGATTACCTTGTTAATGGGACATTCCTTTTACTTGGAGAAGATGGTGCTCCATTCCTAGATAAAAATGCTATCAAAGCATATTCAATTAAAGGAAAATGTTGGGTGAATAATCATGCACATATTTTGAAACCATTATGTGACTTTGAATATCTGATGCATTATCTTAACCATGTAGATTACAAGGATTATGTAAACGGAAGTACGCGACTTAAATTAACACAAAGCGATATGCGCTCAATGCTTGTTCTTCTACCTCCATTAGCAGAGCAGAAACGCATATCAGCTAAGGTTAAAGGTTTATTTTGTTTATTGGACACTATTGTTGGCAACTTATAGGTAGGCATCAATTGCATCAAGGGTTGTGAATGCTTTGTTGATAGCATTCACAATCCTTATTTGTTCTGCGTATGGTGGGACTGGGACTTCAATTGCCTTGAACAATTTCTTGTTCAGATGAGGAATGGCGGAGCCAACTTTGTTCTCACGCAAAGTCTTTCGATGCAAATTTATTACTTGAAGCACATAGTCTGTGTACATGTTCTCATTGATAACCAACTGCTTGAATGTACTACCTTGATAGCCTTCAATTGGCGTTCTGAAAACTTCTCCTGAATTTTCGCCATCAACCAAAATCAACAAAGAGTTTGCAGCAACGTATTTGCCTGTTCTAATATTTTTTGCATCTCGTTCCCCACGTAGGAACTTCACATCCAGATTTATTCTTTCTACATCATTCTGCTTCTCCCCATCTTTCAAAGAACATAGCATTTGCATAGGCGCAATCGCCCATCCTAAAGGCATCTTCTGATAATGGGCGTTATCACAAGGTGTAAATTCAGGATTTATACGTCTCAAAAGTTCGATGG
>CAVKNU010000385.1:0-2736 GCA_963657465.1 Lachnospiraceae bacterium | reverse complement strand
CGGATGGCACACGGGCAGGAATACGGCCCACGAAGTGGGTCAGGTACCTGTCCCCTTGACCCTCCCAGGCACCAAGCGGGCTGAAGGCCCAACTACTCCATAGCCCAGGGCAAGCGAAGCGGCACCCTGGGATTTATATCGATGTGGTTAACGTGCGCCCTGTAAGGGCAAAAGCGTTAATAATCACTACGATATAATGTAGCTGCCCTTACAGGGCGCACGGAGAAAAGCGCGCATCAAAAACCTAGGGAGCCGCTTCGCTTGCCCTGGGCTATGTGCAGCTGCCCTTACAGGGCGTCCTCGCCGCACAACAAGTAAGAACCGACGCGAGGACGCGTCTCGCTACTACAACAGCCCGCTCCATGTTCAAAAAACATCTGTGAGATCCGTTCCATCCGTGTTCGAAAAAAGAGAAGATTCGTTCGATTCGTTCGATTCGAGAGATTCGTGTTCAAACAAAAAGAAACATCCGTGTTATCCGAGCCATTCGTGTTCGAAAAAAGAAAAAATTGGCGTTGCGGACGAAAAAATGTATCTTTGCAGTGTGGAATATATGAAAGTTATAGATATATTATGGAGAATAGATTATTTAACATAAAATTGGTGGCGCGTTATGTCGCTCTGTCTTTGCTGACGAAGCAGATGACCGTAAGCCCGCTGAAACTTCAGAAGTTGCTCTATTACGTGCAAGCGTGGAGCATGGTGTTCTTCGGTCGCCAGAGACAGATGTTCGTCGATGTGCCACAAGCGTGGGTTAACGGGCCTGTCTATCCTGCTATATATAATGTATGGAAGGGGCGCAATATGTGTGACCACCTTTCGCCGGAGGATTTTGGAACTACGGGCGAGGATATGGACGATGCCCTGATGTCGGTGACAAAGCAATTGGGGCTGGACGCGGAGGAAATACAGTTGCTGGAGCAGGTGGTTCTAAAGTATGGCAGCAAATCGCAGAACTATCTGATATTCCTTACTCACTCCGAGTTGCCTTGGTGCGAGAAGAGAGAGGGACTGATGCCGTATGAGCGTTCGGTAGCTCCATTGTCGTTGGATACCATGTGCAGCTATTACTCAGAGCGTCATGCCAGGAACGTGGAACGCAGAAAAGAACCGGCAGAGGCATGAGCATAGAGATATTTGACGATGACATCGAACAGTTGAGGGACGACCTGTCTGCCGTACCCTGGAATGTAATCAGTAATGATGATGTAAGGAACTCTTGCCTGTTGCCTATTCGCATCAGCTACGAGTTTGTGGACATGGGCGATACGGAATATGGTTTTGACCAGCGGTTTTCCGAAAGGGACACGTTTGAGTATTTCGACTGCATGAAGTATATTTCGGGTAGAACCATTGACGAGTTGTTGATGGACGATAGTTTCCGTTTGCGCAGGCATTCTGCATTGCACAGACCGCTGAAGGTGGCATTGGACAAACTGAATCAGGGCATTACGGACGGTCAGCCAATTATCTTCCATTTTGGGTTGTATACAGACAAGAGGCAGATGGCATCAAGGGACCGTGGTGTAAGGTCGCCGCGCATTTATTTTATGCAAGGACTGTATGGCGTCATCTATCCTCTGTTCTTTGACCCTTACCACGAGATTACCAGATAGTAGTCCCCTCCCCCACACACGGATTCTTGGACATCTTGCAGCTACAGACTACTCCAGAAGTCAACCCGACAATGGGCGTGGCGAAGGCGCACTGCCGCATCTATGCCTATTGCCTCATGGACAACCACGTGCATCTCCTCTCACCCTCCACCTACGCCACACAGTTTCAAGCCTTGCCAAGACCAGATAAAATATGGGCATCGTGGTGCACGGACAGGAACCCTGCCCACGAAGTGGGTCAGGTACCTGTCCCTGTGACCCTTAAATAAGTGGGTAATAGCAGAGCAACAATCTTGGATGAATACCATGTAATTTTCACTTTTTCTAGAAAAACATTTGGTCGTTTCTGTGAAAAAGCATATATTTGCGCCAAGAATTTAAATATTTGAAGATCATGATTAGCAAGAATGTACAAAATATGATTCCGAAGATTCAAGGATTTTTTGGAAGCCAGCCTATCAAAAAAGCATGGCTCTTTGGCTCATGCTCAAGAGGAGAAGAGACTTCAAATAGTGATGTAGATATTCTTGTTGAGTATGACCGTCAGAACACTCGAATATCCTTGATGCGGATGGCAGGCATTATGTTAGGGTTAGAAGATTTGCTTCATCGTAAGGTTGATATGGTTGAAGCCAACTGTCTCCTTCCTTTTGCGCAAGAATCCGCTAACCATGATAAATTTTTGATTTATGAGAGAAAAGGTTAGAGACAAAGGTCGCTTAGTCCATATTTTGGACGCGATTAATGGCATCGAAGAATTTCATGCCCAATACACTTTTGAGGACATAAAGAATAATAAGCTTATCTTTTATGGTTTTACGAAGTTTGTGGAAGTGATAGGAGAAGCTGTTTATATGTTGTCCACAGAATTCCGTGAGTCTCATCCCGATGTCAATTGGCGACAAATTGAAAGAATGCGTCACGTTTTGGTACATGGCTATTATACGATAGAACCAGAAAGTCTTTGGGATACAATCGAGGTTGATATGCCAGATTTAAAACCTTGGATTGAAAAATATTTGTCTGAAATCGAGTGACATTTTATATAGCGTTTAGCGGTTGTCGCTTAACAACTGCATTACTCCTCCCCATTCGAGTGGCGACAAGCACAGAGCGATAC
>CAVKNU010000384.1:0-2741 GCA_963657465.1 Lachnospiraceae bacterium | reverse complement strand
GAAATTCAGCCCAATTATTTATGATTGCTAAAATTTTTAGCGGACAGCAATAATTGTCAATGGGATTTACTTATATCCAAGAATGGTGAGGCACTGAAAGACCATTATAATCAAGTTCTGACCACGTTGTCAAAGAAAACGGGTATGATTGGAGAAATCTATCGTGGTGCTCAAAATAAGATTTCCTCTCCTGTCCATTTGCGCAAGGTGATTGACATGATAAATGGTATTGAATGGAACTCTTTGAGCGAAGATGTCAAAGGCGACATTTACGAGAGTCTTTTGGAAAAGATAGCCCAAGACACCAAAAGCGGCGCAGGTCAGTATTTCACCCCGCGAGCCTTGATAAAAACCATCGTGAAGTGTGTCAATCCCCAGTTGGGAAAGACCATTGCCGACCCATGTTGTGGCTCCGGAGGTTTCTTGCTCGCAGCCAAGTCGTATATGGATGAGCAGAATCCCGGTGAAGAAGAGAACGAGAAACTGAAATACAGTACGTTCTATGGCAACGAGATAGTGCCGAATACTTACCGTATGTGTTTGATGAATCTCTTGCTTCATGGTATCGGTGAGTTCGGAGGCGAGCCTCCTATCAAGTGTGTTGATAGCCTTGCCTCACAACCCGGTGACAGTGATTTGCGTGATTATGTGATGACCAACCCTCCGTTTGGAAAGAAGTCTTCTGCCGTGATAGAGGTGATTGAAAAGGACAAGGAAACTGGCGAAGAGGTAGTGAAACTGAAACGTGAGCAGGACAACTATGTCCGCAATGATTTTATAGCCGTAACCTCAAGCAAACAACTCAACTTCGTTCAGCATATCAAGTCAATGTTGAAAATCGGTGGCACGGCCGCTGTAGTCCTGCCCGATAATGTTCTGTTTGAGGGTGGCGCTGGTGAGACAATACGTAAGAATTTGCTTGCATCATGCGACCTGCACACCATCTTACGCTTACCAACCGGCATATTCTATGCGCAGGGGGTCAAGGCCAACGTGTTGTTCTTCGAGAAGAAACCCACGACAAGTACCCATCAGACCAAAGAGGTGTGGATATATGACTACCGCACGAACATCAAGCATACATTGAAGCAAAATCCGCTTACGGAGAGTAGCCTTGACGATTTTGTCGCTTGCTACAAACCTGATGACAGATACCACCGGGTGGAAACGTATAATGCGGAAACCAACCCGACAGGTCGTTGGCGCAAGTTCTCTTACAAAGAGCTTATCAGCCGTGACAAGACCAGCCTTGATATAACATGGCTGAAGTCGGGTGAGGAACAGGATGATTGTACGCTTGCAGAGTTGCTGAATATTATCGAAGAGAAAAGCAAAAACATTAACGATGCCGTAGCTGAGTTGAAGAAACTTATTGCTAATATATCAGAGGGGTAAAAATGCCGCCAAACAGGTGGCTAATTGTAAAAATGATGCGTCTATGTCAACAGAATCAACAAATATACAGGAGATAGATTACAACGAAATACTGCTACAAGCCGTAGCAGTTATCGAATCATCTCGCTCGCAAATCGCTCGCAAACTAAACGAATCGGTTTCTAATGCTTACTGGAACATTGGAAAGCTTTTATATGATAGGAAGTTAGAGGGCAAGCATGGAGATAGTGTCGTAAAACGGTTGTCTTATGACTTGAAGACAAGATTTCCTCACATCGGACTTTCGCCACGCCAACTATGGAATATGAAGAAATTCTATGTCCGTTACTCCAATGCCGACCCAAAACTGCTACAGAGCGTAGCAGTTTTGCCGTGGTCGCATAACCTATTGTTGCTCAACAAGAATGTTGATGATGGCGCGACAATGTTTTATGCCCACGAAACTGTTGCCAAGCACTGGAATCGCGACCTATTGCTCAATGCAATTAACATGAAGATGCATGAGACGCATAAACTTGTTCCACTTGACAACAATTTCTTACGTGTATTGCCATCCGAACAAGCAGCCTATGCTAATGAGGTGTTCAAAGACAGATACAATCTTGGCTTCTTGGGCGCAGCCAATCCTATTCTTGAATTAGAACTGGAGAGCCGGCTGGTTTCTAAAATCACCCGCTTCTTGATGGAATTGGGCAAAGGCTTCACTTTCATTGGCAACCAGCATGTGTTGGAGTATAACGGTAAGGAAAGCCGTGTGGATATGCTGTTCTTCCACAGAGGCTTGCGAGCCCTTGTTGCTATCGACCTGAAGATTGGAGCATTCAAACCTGAATATGCAGGAAAGATGAATTACTATCTTTCACTGCTCGATCGCTTGGAGCGTGGCGAAAACGAGAATCGTTCTATTGGTATCATCCTTTGTGCAGAAAAAGACCATGTTGAAGTAGAACTTGCGCTTGAAGATTTCCATAAGCCCATTGGCGTTGCTGACTATTCTTTGATTGTACCGAAAGAAGAACTGCAAAAAGTCCTCACTGACGAAATACGTGCATTCGAGGAAGATGTAGAGAGTAGCAAACGCTTGGAAGAAGATAAAAAGAACGATTAAGATGGATACTAAGCAATTACGTCAAAAGATACTCGACCTTGCCATTCATGGTAAGCTCATGCCACAAGACCCGAATGATGAATCTGCATCTGTCTTGCTTGAACGAATCAAAGCAGAGAAAGAACGACTGGTGAAAGAGGGGAAAATTAAGAAAAGTCGAAAGTCAACCAAGGCTTCCGATACGCCCCATTATGAGAACGTGCCGTTTGAGATGCCTGAGGGATGGGTGTGGACAACG
>CAVKNU010000383.1:0-2773 GCA_963657465.1 Lachnospiraceae bacterium | reverse complement strand
TGTTCTCTGCCGACAAAGTTCTGCTTTATATCGTCAGCCCCAAATCAAGTCCTATGCTGATGAGTGAGAATGAAGCCATCAGCACCTTTATGGAAATGTTTCCAAGCACCACAGAATGGAGATGGGGACTTGCGGAGAAAAACGACATCAATGATATGAGAGTTATGATTATTGCTTCAAATTTACAAAAGAAACGAATTTTGAATTGCCAATGAGTAGATCAACAAAATATGAAAGTGTCTCAAATCATGTTGAGTCCTTAGGCTCGGTTGTTCCTGTTCAGCTGGCCGAAGATACGGCAAAGGCTTTGTTAAAACTGAATGAAGCCTTAGGTGGCGATGTAAGTGGTTATGTCGCAAATCGATTACACATGAGTATTGGTGAGCTTTGCGATGCATTGGCAGCAGAGCAGGTAGATGGTGTAGCTCTAGCAATGTACAACATCGAGAAAAGAGCACAATCCGTTGTCATTGGCGACCAAACAGGAGTTGGTAAAGGCCGACAAGCTGCAGCTATGATACGTTATGGCTTGTTGTCCGGTTATTTACCTATATTCTTTACCGATCGCTATACTTTGTTCAGTGATATGTACAGAGACTGCAAGGCACTTGGCATAAAAGATGCACGTCCATTAGTAGTCAATGCAGGTGTGTCTGTAGTTGACTTTGACAACACAATAGAAATAGAAGAGAAAGAAACGAACACTTCGGATGAAATATGGTCTCCTGTAGATGAAGAAGAGAACATAGGGGCTGAGCCTGAAACGATGAAACTTTATGAGAATCAATACGAGATAGTCTATAAGGCTCCTAAGAAGAAAATCCTTCAGGATATTATTGCAAGTGGAGACATTCCGGTAGAAGCATTTGACTACCTCATGGTAACCTACTCTCAGTTAAAGGATGCCAAGAGAGATTCTGCACGTCTGGATTTCCTTCAGTCATTATGTGAAAAACATCGCGTATTATTCATCTTTGATGAAGCTCATCGTAGTAGCAGTGTGAGTGCCGGTAAAATATCGGTCATCACGCAGGGCATAAACAGAATCCTGTCAGAAACTGTTCAAACACAATGCGTGTTTCTATCAGCAACCTTTGCCAAACGCCCGGAAAGTCTTATCACATTCATGCGACGGACATCATTAAGTGCTTTGGCAACAGAGAATACATTGGAAGAGGCACTGCATAGTGGTGGCATTCCAATGCAGGAATACGTTGCTTCAAGCCTGGCCGCAGAGGGGCAAATGATACGTCGCGAACATTCTTCAGAGGGTATTCCACGACCAGTTTATACGTATCTTGACGACGATATAGTTGTCCATGGAGAACTGTTTGATAAAGTCATGTTTTTCTTTAGAGAGATAGTAAAGTTGTCATCCATGGTTAATAATTTGGCAAATCAGGCTAAAATGCGGGGGCAGCTGACTAACTTCAAGTGCTATCCTACGAGAGCACAGCTTTTCTATATCAATAAAGTACTGCTCCTTTCATTGAAAGCAAAAAACGTTGCACAGGTTGCTGTGGAAGAAGTAAAACAAGGGAAAAGTGTTGTCATCGGTATGAGCGATACACTTGAATGTATTCTCAAAGATGTAACGGTGTTGGACGACGACACTGTTCGTGGAGATATATCTGCGCTATTGCTCAGATTGTTGGACAAGACGGTTAGGAGTACAGACGAGCCATTAGGCAGCGCATCTCCTATATTTGATCTCGTTATAGACTCTGTAGATTCTGAAGACCCAGAAGATTCTGAGTCATTGCCATTGTATTCTATGGCAGACGAAATAAGGGATTATTACAAACTAACGAGACAAAGCATAAATGACGAAGTGTTCCATCTCCCTATGTCGCCCATTGACGTGATTAGGCAACTTATAACACAAGAACAGTTTGTGGCACCTGACGGCACTTTACTCAATATCCGTTTTGAGGAATGTACAGGACGTGCCCATCAGTTGGAATATTTATCACCAGAGGGGAATGATGACTTTGTGAATGCAAAGATTATGCCCAGAAACAAACGTCATTCAAATCACATCTTCAATGACTTCCAAAACAACAAGTTGGATGTAATACTCATCAATGCATGTGGTGCTATTGGTGCAAGTGCTCATGCAGTATCTACTGCTGAAGTACCAGCAGAACAGGTACGCCAGCGTAAGATGCTGATTGTTCAGAATGACCTTGATGTAAATATTGACCTTCAGAAACGCGGACGTATTAACCGTACCGGGCAGATAATGGACCTGCCACCTTTATACGAATATATTATTACAGGTATTCCGTCAGAAAAACGTCTTAACATGATGCTCAGGGCGAAGTTGCGGTCTTTGAGTGCAAATACGGCTGCGTGGCAAGATCAAGACAGGGAGCAAGCTGACTTTATTGACATTAGCAACAAATATGGTAACGAAGTTGCCACTGAATATATAGGCGATCACCCGGAGTTGGCATTGGTTCTGGGGTTGACAGGTACGACGACAGCAAGTAAACTCCTTGCACGCATAGCAATGCTTAGCGTTACTGCGCAAAAGGACATTATTGATGACCTCATGGCTGCATATACTGCTCTTGAAGCCGAGTTGCGTCGTATAAACCAGTGGGATCTGGAGCGGGATTTCCGTGACTTTGAAGCAGAGTTTGTTCGGGAAGAGTTGTTCACAACAGCAAAAGCTGATTCGAAATTGGGTGGATGCTCTTATCTTTCTGTATATAAGTGTAAGCAAAAGACATTTCCATATTCATATAGAACTTTAATGAAGTATTGCGAA
>CAVKNU010000382.1:0-2906 GCA_963657465.1 Lachnospiraceae bacterium | reverse complement strand
ATCATTACGGGATATTACTATCCAATGATGATGGAGAAAGGAAACTTTTGGAAGCACATCCGTAAGTTGTTGCTGATGGTGCTATGTGCTTCGGCATTGTATGGGGTGTGGGAATTGCAGCATCAGATACGGCACGATACGTTGGCAGAATGGATTCAGAACAATATTCGGTTGCGGCATTTCATAGGTCTGTTGGTCTTTGACAAGGATATGTTTGGGGGGCACCTATGGTACTTCTATGCGGTGTTGTACGATTTGGTTATATTCTATTTTGCAGATAAATGGAAACTGACGAAATGGTTGCGGTATGCTGTGCCGATATTACTCCTCTTGCATTTCATTGGCAATTTTACTCCTTGGGCTCCTAAGTTTCGCAATTTCTTGTTTATGGGTTTGCCATGTATGATGATAGGCAGACTTATCAGAGAAAAGCGAGATAAAGCATTCTTGTTTCTGGCTAAAGGTCAGTTTCTGTGGGTATATACTGTAGTGTCACTATTATTAATAGGTGGAGAAATGCTGATTTTGAATAAGATGTATGCTGATAGGGGAATAAGGAATATGTTCGTTTTCACCTTGCCTTTGCTTTTACCTTATTTTTATTGGGCATTGCGTAACCCTAGTTTTGGTGAAGGCTCTTGGTTTGCAACAATAGGCAGGAAGTATTCGGCTTACATTTACATATTCCATGTTCTTGCAGCGTGTCTTTTAGCTCATGTGTTAGAGAGGGATGCTTCCTTGTTATCAAAGGCAATTTATCCTTTTCTTGTCTTTGGGATAAGTCTCTGTATGGCTTGGATTTTTGCTAAAATCTTACAAATTATTAGATCATAAGAAGATGAGCCAACTATTTTCCGATTATAAGAAAATGGTTGGCTCAATGCTTTAATATAGATATTTGTGAGTCTTTTATTTTGCAAATAACTTTCCGATGAGATTCAAGAGGTTAGAGACTGTTTCCTTGCTCTCCACAGGAATCTTGATGGAGGTCTTGCCTGTCTGCTCATCTTTTTCCACGATGGAGTCAACCAGTTGCGCTGTAGCTTCTGGCGACTTTAAAGTCTCGGCCAAGCCAGAGAGGAAAGAGACACCTTGGGCTACCAAGTCCTTTGGTTGAACTGGGGCGTGAGGGGCAGAAGTGTCTACTGCCTGATGAGACTTTGAGGAGGTTGCTTGTTGAACATCCTTTTCTTCTGTATCAACAGTTTGTATCTCTTTATCTTTCTCGATGTCTTTGACATCTTTTACGCTCTCTGTATCCTTGACCTCTTTAGTCTCATCTGTATCTTCTGCTTCTTCCACGATGCCACTCACTGTATCCATCATCTTGCTGAACTTATCATCGCTGATGAATACGGAGTCCTCACCATTGTCCAATACTCCCTCAAACATAGAGGTCTTGAAACGGAGCTTGCCCAGCATCCCTTCCTCAATGGTATGAGGCGAAACGAGGTTGATAACCTGGATATTGTTCTGCTGACCAAGGCGATAGATGCGACCGATGCGCTGCTCCAGTACAGCAGGATTCCAAGGCAAGTCGATGTTGATGATGGTGGCGGCAGATTGCAGGTTCAAACCTGTGCTACCAGCATCGGTGGAAAGGAAAACACGGCTCGTTGGTTCGTTCATGAAGTTATCCACCAAGTGCTTGCGCTTCTCGGATGGCACACCACCATGGAGGTATTCGAAGCCAATCCCTTTTGCTTCCACCTCCTTGGCGATGAGGCGAGTCATGCGTTCCCATTGGCTGAATACCACAACCTTTTCGCCTTCCTCGCTGATGATGTCGCTGATGATGTTCACGCACTCATCCACCTTGGTGTCGTATCTCGTCTTTTGGTCGAGGATGTAGCTGCTGTCGCAAACCATTCGCATCTGAGAAAGGTACAAGAGCAAGCGTTTTCTGTCTTTATCCGATAAGAAATGCATCTTTCTCCATTTCAAGACAAGCGTTCTAACCGAGTTTTTCCACTCTTGATGCATCTCCATCTGCTCCTTGGTCATCGGAATGAAGAGGTTCTTGTCAGAACGCTTTGGCATCTGTAGCTTCACATCCTTTTTGCGACGGCGGATGAGAATGTCGCTCAGTTTCTTGCCGATGTCGTTGAGGTTCTGATAGCCAATTACTTTGCCTGTCTCGTCTTGGATGATGTGCTTCTCCTTGAAAAGATAGTAAGGGGCAAGACGGAAGTTATCGACAAATTCCACGATGGAGTAGAGCTCGTCGAGTTTGTTCTCCAAAGGCGTACCCGATAGAATCACGGAATAGTCTGACTCTATCTTTCTTGCCGCACGAGAAATCTGGGTGTTCCAGTTCTTCAGTCGCTGTACCTCGTCCATGATAAGCATATCGGTCTGCAAGCTACCCAGTATCTTAATGTCGTTGGCGGCACTATTGTAGGATATAATCTTGTAAGGCTCAGGACGATTGTATGCTTCCTTACGTTTGAGATGCGAGCCTTCTATCACATATACCTCGGCATCAGTAAACTTCTTGATTTCACTTCGCCACTGGTATTTGAGCGAAGTTGGGCAAAGGATAAGCACCGAACCGATAAGTCCTTCCTTACGGAGAAGTTCGGCGGTGCCGATAGCTTGGATTGTCTTTCCGAGACCCATCTCGTCGGCAATGATAGCCTTGCCAGCTTTGGCAGCAAAGCGGATTCCCTCTTTCTGATAGGGATAGAGGGTAACTTTTAATAGGCTGTCCAGTTTCTTGTCATCGTATGTGGCAACAATCTTCTCTCGTGCCGCTTTCTCACGAATGTCGATGATAAAGTCAATGGCATCTTTATAGCATCTGAAGGTATCGCTTATCTGGCGAGCCTGTGTGAGAAATGAACCGAAGTGAGCGTATGCAGCCTCCTTCAAGACATGGTTTTCATCGAAATAATCCTTGGCAAGTT
>CAVKNU010000381.1:0-3043 GCA_963657465.1 Lachnospiraceae bacterium | reverse complement strand
TACCGGGCGGATTCGGGACTTTAACCCGTTAGAAACGTGCGCCGCTAGGCGCACAAACGAAAAAGACCGCTGCCCTTACGGGCAACGGTCTTTTTGTATTTTAAGGGATTATCCCTCGATGGCGATGTATTTATTGGTCTCCACTGCGGGTTTTGCTTCCTTCTTAGGAACAGTCAGGGTCAGGATACCATGTTTGAACTCACCCTTGATATCCTCTTTCATCAGATTATCACCAACATAGAAGCTACGCTGGCAGGCACCTGCATAACGCTCCTTGCGGATGTACTTGCCGGATTTTTCCTCCTGCTCATCCTCATCCAGACCCTTGGCAGCCTCGATGGTCAGATAACCATCCTCCAGAGATACCTTGACCTCATCTTTCTTGAAGCCGGGCAGATCAACGATCAGCTCATAGCCATCATCGGTCTCCTTGATATCGGTCTTCATTACATTGTGTGCATGTCTGCCATACAGTTTCTTCTCTATCTGATTCTCTGCTCTGTTGTCAAAGAAAGGTACATCATCAAAAAAGTCATCAAATAAGTTCTCTCCAAAAATGCTAGGTAATAACATAAGTCATCTCTCCTTTTCTATTAAACATATATCGGTGTCTTTCGATACCTCTTACCTTTTATTCTTCAGAACCTGTCAGAGGCTTTCGATCAATCTCTTGATCTTTCTTCCTCTCCATTGTTCTAGTTGTACTATAACACGCACATATTAGTATGACAGTTTAAACTCCATATCCTCATAGATAACCTTAATTCCAAGAACTTTATCGAGATATTCCATATCATCACCTGCATTCTTAACTCTTTTTCTGTATTATAACTCTTTTTAAGTCAAGATACAATATTTGAGTTAAAATCAGGCATAAAACAAAATCTTTATAAATAGTTTTGCGCGGTCTGTTCATGTTGCTGTTGTTTTTCTTTCTCTTCCTCTCCCAGCACCGTCTGCACGATTTTCTGTGCCGTCAGCCACTCCTCGGGAGTTTGACAGTGTAACTTCCGAAAAGACCTCTCAAAGCTAGCAATAGCTTTATTTTTTTGTCAATTTTGCATTTTTTACTTGCACGTCCCACTACATTCCATTATAATATAATATATACAGGAGGTGTCTTATGCGATTAGGGTGGACAACAAGCAAATATTCAATTACTTACAGAGCGGTCAAGACGGTGAGGATTAATGGAAAAAACAAGACTCAGATTGTCAAATCTTTTGGTTCCGAAAAATATATCTGTGAAACATACGGTGTGACAGATGCCAAAGCATGGGCAAAAGAGCAGGTACGCTTAATGAACGAAGCAGAGAAAGAAGATCATGCTAAATTCAATATAGAGCTTTGCGCCGGAACAGATCTCATTATGAATGAGCAGCGCCGCTTCAACGGTGGCTATCTTTTTCTTCAGGATATCTATTACGAACTGGGGCTTCACAAAATATGCCGTGCAATCTCAACGAGACATCTTTTTGAATACGATCTCAATGACATACTCTCACGCCTGATTTATACGAGAATTCTTTATCCTTCTTCAAAGAAAAGTAGTTTTGAGGAAGCAAAACGTTTCATAGAGCAGCCTTCCTTTGCGCTCCATGATATATACCGTGCGCTCTCTGTCATCGCACAGGAATCCGATTACATACAAAGCCGCCTGTTCAAGAACAGTGCAGCAATACAAAAACGGAATACTCAGGTTATTTACTACGATTGTACCAATTTTTATTTTGAGGTTGATGCTGCCGAAGAGGATAAGCAGTTTGGAAAAAGCAAGGAAAACCGCCCTCTTCCAATCGTCGGTATGGGACTTTTTATGGATATGGATGGTATTCCTATATCCTTTTCCATATATCCGGGAAACCGAAATGAACAGGTCACCATGATTCCGCTGGAAGAAAAAATGCTTTCCAGTTTTGAACTGTCAAAGTTTATCGTATGCACCGATGCCGGTCTCTCTTCTGCAACAAACCGGGTATTTAATACCTATGATGAGGCTGATGGACTGCGTGGATACATCACAACGCAGCCCATTAAGACCCTGAAAGATTTTTTACAGGAATGGTGCATGGCGGATGACGGATGGAGCCTTGACGGGGACACATCCGGAAAGAACTATAAGTTATCGGAACTGGATGATGAGCAGGATAAAGACAAAATCTTTTATAAGACAAGATGGATAAAAGAGGAAGGAACCGTCCACACGGAAAGTGGGGACAAGAAGCAGATCATCGAGCAGAAACTCATTGTTTCCTACTCCATCAAATACCGAAACTATATGCGACGTATCAGGGAAGGACAAATCGAACGTGCCAGAAAGCTTGTGGAATCCGGCGAAAAAGCCATAAACCGCAAAAAACAGAATGATCCAAAACGCTTCATTAAAACAGACCACGCCACCAGAGAAGGGGAAGCCGCTGAACAATCCATAAGCTACATCGACCAGTCCGTGATTGATGAGGAAGCAAGGTACGACGGTTTTTATGCGGTATGCACAAATCTGGATGACAGCATAAGCAGTATCGTCAAAGCGAATAAACGTCGCTGGGAGATTGAGGAGTGTTTCCGGATCATGAAAACAGACTTTGAAGCACGTCCGGTTTATTTAAACCGTCAGGACCGGATACTTGCCCACTTCATTACCTGTTTTATTGCATTGATCGTTTACCGGTATCTGGAAAGGAAACTCGATAACGAATATACCATTGAGCAGATACTGCCAACCCTGCAGGAAATGGATTTTATGAAATATGAGGGAAAAGGTTATCAGCCAGTCTATACTCGGACAGAGTTAACCGATGCACTGCACGATGCTTTTGGCTTTTGTACCTCAAAGCAGATCGTACCTATTGCAAAAATGAAAAATTTTTGTTCTCAGACCAAAAAACAGATAGTGTAACGTGCATTCGTGAAATTAATAAAAGTCTCGCAAGCCGCTTATAGAGCGGTCTGCGGGACTTTTTTCGCTAAAAGACTGTCAAAGATAGGATAATATATTAGGGTTTGGCAAGCACTTTTTTCGTTATTTTTTTATCAGGCTGTA
>CAVKNU010000380.1:0-3200 GCA_963657465.1 Lachnospiraceae bacterium | reverse complement strand
CTATTTTATCCTCTACAAAGGCGTTGGCGGACATTGCAATAATTCCAATCCTCTTTGCATCCGTTCTCGGCAGAGCGCGGATGGCCCTTGTCGCGTCCAGACCATTCATTCTCGGCATCATAATATCCATATAGATAACACCGAAATAACCGGGTGCAGACTTTTCAAAAATCTCCACTGCCTCCTGTCCGTCCGCTACGCAAGTAACCTCCAAACCGTTGTTCTCAAGCAGTGCCCTGGCAATCTCCATATTCAGCTCATTATCTTCCACAACAAGCGCGCGAATGCCCTTGATCGGAATATTTTCCAGATCTCTTGTAACCGAAATCGTATTCGGTTTGCCAATCTTGAACGGCAGCTTTGTGATTGCTGTTGTTCCAACGCCCAGTTCGCTTTGCAGTTCAATATCGCCGCCCATTCTCTCAGCAAGCTGTTTTGCAATCGCAAGGCCGAGCCCGCTGCCCGCGTAGGTTGTCCGGCTTGAATCCGTACTACCCTGCGTGAACATATCAAAGGCAGACTTTACCGTTTCCTCGCTCATGCCAATGCCCTCATCCTTACAGTAAAAGCGTAGCATCAGCTGATCCTCTGCCGTTTGTTCCTCGTTCATCCATACAGTGACGGTACTTCCCGGAGTGCTGAACTTCACGGCATTATCCGCTACATTTCCCAGAATCCGCTCCAGACAAACAGGACTTCCCAGCAGATACGGATGCAGAATGGTATCCGTATCCCAGATAACCTTATATTGAATCCCTTTTTCCGCTGCTTTCTCAATATACTTCTGATTTGTTTTCTGAAGGCTTTCTACGAGGTCAAAGTTTACCTCCTGCATTTTCAGCTCTCCGCTTTGAATCTTGTTCATATCCAGCACATCGTTTACAAGCGATACCAGATACTGTGCCGATTCCATTGCCTTGCTCCGAAGCTTTTTCTGCATTTCAAGATCGTCTGCGTACTGCTCTTCCATATTGAGCATACCGATGATACCATTCAGCGGTGTTCGAATGTCATGACTCATGGTGGAAAGGAATCTTGTCTTCATCTCCGCTTCGCGCTTTGCCGCCTCCGCTGCAAAGTGGAGATCCAATTCACGCCGTTTTACATCTGTGGTGCTGCGTATCGTACACAATACATGCGTGACCTTACCGGTTTCATCGCGCTTTTTTACAATATAACGCATTCTATGCCATCTGCCGTCACACATCTTGTATTCAGCAGTAACATAGTCATCATTCTTTAATCGCTCCGGCAATGTGGATATATTCATAAATTCCCGAAGTGTAGGGCGGTACTCCGGCTCAACCTTTGTGTCGCAGACATTGTGTCCCATCTCCTGCGCATTGCCGGAGCGCCCTGTCAAACTATGCGTTTCATCATCGTTGGATATTTCCTCAAAAAAGTTCTTCTCTATATCAATACGGAAAATCGCATGGTAGCTTTTACTGATGGAGGAAATGATCTCATTGCGCAGGTTTGCTGCAGCCAGTGCTTTCTGCAGTCTGTTCTGCTCAGCTTTTTCCTTTTCCAGAATCTCATCGATATGACGAAATCCCAGCAGAATATCGAAATGCTTTTCGTCCCAACGCACCCTGATTGCCTGTACATCATAAAATTCATGCTGATCCGGATTCGGTTTACTTTTGTAACAATAGGAAACACGTTCGCTCTTCGAAAGCAGTTTTTTCAGATTTTCCGCAGAAAGCCAATCTTCGAATTCATGTCTGTCCTCATCGTACAGATAGCGTGCCGCATAGCTTTTTATGAAATCCGGATACTTTGGGTAGCGTTCCCAATTTATCTTGCGTATAACCGCAACAGGATTCATATGGAGCATCTCATAAAAGCCGGATTCCAAATCGATATAATAGGTTGCCACAAAATCCATACACAGCTTTTCGAGAATTTCTCTGTCCTTCTTTTCTGCTTTTAGCGCCTGCTCCAGCTCCTGATTCCGTCTATTTCTCTCAAATACCTCTTCCGCAAATTGCAAGTGCAAGTTGGACACCTGCACGGTAGAAATTAGTTAATCAGAGCATCGGTCAGGATGGAAGCCTCCGGCTTCCGTTCTGGGCGATGCTGCCGCAGCCGGAGGCTGCGTAAACAGAGTCGAGGAACGCATCAAACAGTTCCTCCGGGGTGCGGTAGCCCAGCTTCTTGCGAGGCCGTCCGTTCAGCTCATCAGCAGCAGACAAGATGTACTCTGGAGAGAAGGATTCAATGGAGGCACCCTTGGGCACGAAGGCTCGGAACAGCCCGTTGTGGCGCTCGTTTTGGGGACGTTCCCACGAGGTATAGGGATGTGCAAAGTAAACTGCACTGCCCCAGTTCTCGACCTGACTGAACGCAGAGAACTCTGAGCCGTTGTCCACGGTAATGGTCTTAAAGACCTGTGAGAACTTGTCTCCGAATTCTTCCCTGAGCGACTGCATGGCGTTCAGAACGGAGTCTGCATCCTTGCCGGGAATTTGGATGGCAATATAGTTCTCCGTTTTCTTCTCCAACAGGGAGAGAACAACAGCCTCTTTACCAGACCTCTTGCCGACCACGGTGTCACCTTCCCAATGCCCCTCCTCGATGCGCAGAGCCGCAATCTCAGGTCTCTGGGAGATGTCTGTACCGAAGTTCTTCTTGTGTTCACGGGGCTTGGAATCCTTGTGCTGCTTGCGTTTCATGGCTTCGGGTAGTTCCGTCACAGACAAGTCAAGGTTGCCTGCCCAGACCTCATTATATAGGGTGTGGGTGCAGACCATCTCATCTGCCGGAAACAGCCCGTGCAGGCGGGCATAGCCAACGCAGGAATCCAGAGACCACTTGTGTTCCTTGAACTGCTTGACTACCCAACGAAGGAAGCGGGTGCAGCGGCAAATCCGATGGTGTCTCCGAGAATGCTTCCTGTTGGCCTTGTAGACGGCCTCTCCACGCCTTGCTGAGTATCCGGTTTTCCTGCCCTTATTGCTCTTACGAGGCGGTGTGCCGCGCCGCAGTTCGTTTGCCACGGTAGACGGCGAGCAACCTATCTCTCTGGCGATGGCTCTGTTTGAGTATCCTTGGCGCTTGAGATGCTGGATTGCCCCTCGTTCTTCACGCTGAAGGTGCTGTCCCTTCTTGCGTTCTGCTGGTTCTGTGATATAATCTTGGCAGTCCATAGTGATTGCCCTCCCTTGGCAGATGTTGTGTGCAAACTTCATTCTACCATG
>CAVKNU010000379.1:0-3230 GCA_963657465.1 Lachnospiraceae bacterium | reverse complement strand
AAATTAGTTAATAAATAATAAATATTTTCCAATTATTTGGAAAGCAACATAGAAGCTATGGAAAAAGTGATTTACAAGACCTTGGCAGAGTGTGAGGCTGCCATCAACACGTTGAAGGTCATGGGTTTTGAGATTCCTGCTTGGATGGAAAAACAGCACCAAGAGTTGAAGGATGCTGAAAATGCCAAAGCAGTGGTGGCCAATACGGATACGCCCATTTATGACACGCTGGTAGCCAACTATCCTTATGGCAAGATGCCCGCGGAGAAAGTGAAGTGTATCGAGGATACGGTAAGCCAACTGCTGGAGGAGGGCGAACACGCCGAAGAGCCAGGACTCTTGTTGGGCAAGATACAGTGTGGAAAGACCGATACGTTCGAAGACATTATCGGTCTGGCTTTCGACAAAGGCATAGACATTACCATCGTCTTCACCAAGGGAACCAAACCTTTGGCCCAGCAGACGATCATGAGAATGAAGAAGGACTATCGCTTCTTCAAGCCATCCGACAACTTGAACCAGAAGGCCACCATCAACATCTATGACATCATGAAGGTGTGGAACAACCTGAAACAGGCGAAGGTGGAAGGTTGCAAGACCGTTATCGTTTGCAAGAAGCAAGCTACCAACATGAGCCATCTGATAGATATGTTCTCCAAGAACTGCACTTTCCTGAAAAAGAAGAAGGTGCTCATCGTGGATGACGAGGCAGACTTTGCCAGTCGTAACTACAGGTCGGTGAAGCTGGAGGTGCTGAAGGACGAGAATGGCACCCCGATAGCCCAGGACGCCGAGACAGAGATGGCAAAAATCAGTCAGCAGATAGACGATTTCCGCAAGATACCGGAGTACTGCCGCTATCTGCAGGTGACAGCCACGCCTTATTGCCTCTACTTGCAGCCACAGGGTGAGCTGAACCTCAACGGCAATGTGGTGAAGCCTTTCAAGCCACGTTTTACGAGCATCGTACCGGTCCATGCTGCCTACATCGGCGGACAACAGTATTTCGAGGACTCGCAGGATCCGGAATCTATGTACAGCCATCTGTTCCATCAGATAGACCAAAAATGTATTGACGTACTTGGCCACGAGGATAAGCGATACTTGAACAGTGCCGTTTCCTCTGCGAACATCTATGGCTTGACTTATGCGCTTATCTCATACTTCATGGCTACGGCAGTGCGCAGAATACAGGAAAGAAACGTACATGGCAAGGACTATAAGACCAGTGCCCTGATTCATGTGGAGCTGGACAAGAAGAACCATGACTGGCAGAGCCGTGTCATCAACCGTCTTATAGACTCCATCAAGAATGCCATTGTGGACGAAGACCAGTCTGACCAAAGAATCTGGGCAGCCATAGACGGCATCTATGATGATTTCGCTGAGTCGAACAGGAAGGGAGCGGCGGAAGGATTTATAGACGTAGCCCTGCCGGAGAAAGAGGAGGTGCTGGACGAGATACGCAACATTTTCAATCCCAAGAAGAACAACTATCATGTGCAGATAGTAAACTCTGACGAGCAGGTGGAGTCTCTCCTGGACGAGGAAACAGGTGAGTTGCAGTTGGACACGGCTGCCAATATCTTCATCGGTGGCAATATCCTCGACAGGGGTATCACCATCAAGAACATGCTTTGCTTCTTCTATGGACGTAACCCCAAGAACTTCCAGCAGGATACCGTGCTCCAGCATGCCAGAATGTACGGTGCACGCTCCAAGGAGGATATGGCGGTAACCAGGCTTCACACCACTTCCACTATCTATCGTATCCTTGTCAGGATGAACGAACTGGACAACCAGTTGCGTGAATGGTTCCTCGAAGGTAGAGACAAGCATACAGACGTGAATGCTGTGTTTGTGGGCTATGACAAGAACATCAAGCCATGCGCTACACAGAAGATAAAGGCATCCAATGCATTGACGCTGAAAAAGCAGATGCGTATGGTGCCTGCCGGATTCTGGACGGGAAGCAACACTGCCATCAAGAAGACCATAGCGCAGATAGACGCTTTGATAGAAACGTCGTCTCACTTCGATGACAAGGATGAAAACGGATTCTTCGAAATGGACGCTGTTACGGTGACGAAGATACTGGGCTTGATAGAAAGTACATTCGTATATAAGGATGAGGGAAACATACACAACCTTGACCGCAAGAACGACATCAAGGAGATGCTGTGTGCCTTGGAGTATTGCGCAAGCAAGTCGGGAGGAAAAGTTTATGTTTTGCACCGCACAAACCGTAACATGACCCGACTCAGAGCTAACGGTGGATACATAGACGCTCCAGATGATGGTCGCACAGACATCCGTCCTTCTCGTGGGAAGGCGATTGGCGCACCAGTCGTTATGTTCCTGAGACAGGAAGGAAAGAAAGTTCTGGACCCTGCCACTAACGAGAACATCGGTTGGAACAATGCTCCTTTCTACTGGCCTGTGCTGATGACTCAGCAGAATATCAATCCAGTCATGTTTGCCCTGGAACAAGGCAAGAAGAAAAAGGTGGTGACAAGAGACTGGTCGGAAATTATGGAAGGTATAGACCCTAAGGATGTACTTTGGCTTTCGTTTTCTGGAGACCTTGAAAAGGAATTCGGTTCTGTGGGAACAGAATATGCTTATGACGAGAGTCCTATGGAGACAAGAAGCCTAAAGGAGAGTACAGCTTCACGTTACATCGAAAAAGATGAAAACGGAAACTGGAAGTTGAATCCAGAAGTACCTTTCAATAAGCAGCAGGATCATGGACTTTATTCCCTGAACGACGAAATTTTCCCGTTTGTATTGAAGCCTTATAAGTATATGTTGCTGAGAAACAAGAGAGATGCCAGTGCAGACCTGATGCTTTTGGAGCTTTTCCCTACAAACATGTGCGCTGCATTCATAGAGGTAAAGCTTAATGAAAAGGGTGACCTCATAGATAGAGATACAAGTCAGTTCCTGCTTCATGGAACCGATACCATTCTTGGAAAGGACATGACAGAGAAGGAATTTACCGATGACAGCATAGTCCAATGGATTTTGGCCTATCATATCCGCAAGGTTGTGAAGTATGTACCCTGCAATGTGGATTGGGACAGTGTGTTTGACACTCAGGGCGAAGAAGACATCGTAGGCGAAGAGTGATTTTTAACTTGTTGCCTTGATGTAAGATAATGCATCTATGCAGTTGTTAGTGGGTACGGCGTTCTCGCCGTACCCACATATGTTACTATGCATGCTCTTGG
>CAVKNU010000378.1:0-3281 GCA_963657465.1 Lachnospiraceae bacterium | reverse complement strand
GTTGGTTGAGGAATGGTGGCGACTATCTGGTATATACCGATGACAAGCCGAATGAAAAGTTCTGCAAGTATGCCACAGTAGGTGACTCGTATGAGCATCACTCCAAGATATTGAAGAACAGCAGCCGATACAGCCAATGTTTCAAGTTATCCCCTGACGACTACAAGGGATGGACAAAAGGCATCGAACGAGGTGGGTATGCCACCAATGGTGGATATGCAGCCAGTCTGCAAAAAATCATCGAGATCAACGGACTGCAGAAGTATGACCAACAGGTGATGCAAGAAATGCGAGCTGAAGGCAAGCAGTTTGGTGTGGAGCAGAATGCAAGGACTTCTGCAACGGTATCGTCTTCGGTATCGCCATCCAATAATGACGAAAAGAAGCAAACTGCATCTCAAACACCCAATGGAAAATACTCATTCCCTGTGAAAAGAGACGAGTTTTTGTTTGTCACCTCACCTTTTGGTATGCGTCAAGACCCTATGGACAAAAGCAAGCAACAGATGCACAAGGGCATTGACATCAGAGCCAAACATGATGATGTGTTGGCAACAGAGAATGGCGGTAAGGTAGTGGCAGTGAACCATAACACCAACACTGGCGGTGGCAAGTCGGTGACGGTGGAATATGCAAGAACGGACGGAAGCAAGGTACAAACCACCTATATGCACTTGGACAGTATCTCCGTGAAGGTGGGTGATGAGGTTAAATCTGGGCAAAAGTTGGGCGTATCGGGTAATACAGGCACACGAACCACAGGCGAGCATCTGCATTTCGGAGTGAAGACCATTTCGGCAGACGGCAAGACAAGGGACGTGGATCCTGCATCATACTTGGCGGAGATTGCGCAGAAAGGCAATCTGAAACAGCAAGCATTGTATAACGGCAATGACCTGTTGGCAAAGTATAAGGATAACGGCTCTGGAGTGGACACCAGCCTGTCGCCTGATGAATGGATGAAAAAACTCTTGTCGTCCGAGGATGCAAGTACTGGATTGTCGAGCGCAGACCCGATTATGGGATTGGTGACAACCATGTATAGCAGTCTGCTTGCCCTTGCCGTTCAGATAGACGGAAAAGATGCGGAAGAGCAAAAGGCACAAATATCTGAGGCTGTAAGCAAAAAGCAAGTGGACTTGAAACCGTTGGTGCCGACAATGAAGGAATGTGTACTGAGTGTCGGGGACAACGGAAAGGCTGTGCTGCAAGCGGACAATGGTACAACCAAGGTGACGAGGGAACTGACCAATGCCGAGTTCTGCAGGTTGTCGCAAGTATTGGGAGACAGCAATCTGAGCAATGAAGCCAAGAAGATGCGCATCGCAGGAATGGTGAATACCATCGTGTTGACACAACAGGCATCGCAAAACTATGAGCAAGTCATGGAACTACAGGAAGGTCAGAGTCAAACGATACAAAGAAAGTAAGGACATGAAGGAAAGATTGAAAAGTTGGTGCGCTATGGCTGTTCCGCTATTGATGGGACTATCGCTGTTTTCGGCAGTGGCATACGGAGCCTATCTGTTGGGTGGTGTGTAGCTATGGTCGGATATATAGGATTCAATGTCTTGGTGGGCGTTTGGCTGTTTCGGGAGATAACGAAAGCCCCCATGATGGATGACTGACATTTGTAAGTAACCAGATACTTGGACATTCCACATCTTGGTCGATTGAAAACGAATTAAAAAGTATTTGAGTTATGATTAAATGTAACGTAAGTGTGTGCGGAACCGTCAGCAAGGCTGCGGTGGTTCGCAATGGAAAGGACGGAATGCCGTTTACAACCTATTCCGTCGATGTGGTGGTGCCAGCCAAAAGTGGTATCAACAAGACCATGATTGTCAGTTGCATCATGGACGGCAATCATGCGGACGGCATCGTGGTGGGTAATCGTATTGAGGTGAAAGGTGTGTTGACATTCAAGAAGAATGGCGACAACCTGTATTTCAACCTGAAGACATCGGAAGTGAACTTGTCTGTAACGGAGAGCAAGGACGGCATCATGGGTGATATGGCTTTCAAGGGCAAGGTCGGTAAGGACATCAACATGAAGAAAGATAAGAACGGCAAGACTTTCTTGATGTTCTCTGCTTTCAGCGCAGAGAAGGCAGGTGAGGATTTTGCTTTTACATGGGTACGCTTTGTCCGTTTCTCGGAAGAAAGAGAAGAATGGCTACAGCCGAAAACCACCATAGAGGCAAAAGGAGAACTGGAAATCTCGGTGTATAACGACAAACTCAACTTGGGTTGCAAGGTGTCTGAGTTGAACTTCTGGGAAAAGAAGCCGTATCAACCTAACAATTAGCGAGTATGGCATATTACAACAAGAGTCCCCAGAACAAGGGTGACGGAAGAAGTGCCGAGGACAGGGCATTGGACACATTCGCTGACATGATGATTGAAAAGATTGAGTCGTTGGGCAGCAAGGATGGTTGGCAAAAGCCTTGGTTTACGGAAGGAACGCTAAGTTGGCCGAAGAACCTGTCTGGCAGGGAGTACAATGGTATGAATGCGCTTTTGCTCACCATGCTATGCGAGAAGAAAGGCTATGAGTTGCCAGTGTTCTGTACTTTCAACCGTGCGGTCGGGCTGAACTATCAGACGGACAAACAAGGAAACAAGAAGCAGATGGTGGATGCCAATGGAGTACCGTTGCCCAAGGTGAGCATCAACAAGGGAGAGAAGAGCTTTCCTGTGATACTGACGAGTTTCACGGTCGTCAACAAGGAGACGAAAGAGAAAATACCATATGACGACTACAAACGGATGAGTGGCGAGGAACAGAAAGAGTACAATGTCTATCCGAAACTGAATGTGTACCAGGTGTTCAATGTGGCGCAAACCAATCTGAAGGAAGCGAGACCAGATCTATATGCCAGGTTGGAAGCGGAGAACAAGCCCGAAAAGGCATTGGTGAAGGAAGGAGATATGTATTCGTTTCCTGCCGTTGACCAGATGTTCAAGGAGCAGAGATGGATTTGTCCCATCAACATCAAGCACCAGGACAGTGCCTTCTACTCCATTTCTCGCAATCAGATAACCATTCCTGAGAAATCGCAGTTCAAGGATGGACAGTCGTGGTATGGCACGGCTTTCCATGAGATGGTGCATTCTACAGGTGCGGAAAATCAGTTAAACCGTCTCAAACCGCAGTCGGGTTTTGGCTCGGAGGAATATGCTCGTGAGGAATTAGTGGCAGAACTTGGCAGTGCGTTGGTGTGTCAGAAATACGGCATGACCAAGAACTTGAAGGAAGACAGTGCCGCCTATCTGAAATC
>CAVKNU010000377.1:0-3320 GCA_963657465.1 Lachnospiraceae bacterium | reverse complement strand
CATCCTTGCAGGCTTTCTGAACTTTGGCAATGAGATAGGACGTGCCGAGATTTCCTTTGCTTATTCTGTTGCAAGGAAGAATGAAGAAGGAAAGGTGCTTGCCAAGGAACAGCGCAAGTTCGCTTTCTCTTTCGAGGTGCTCAGTACCAAGCTCGACTATCATAGCCATTGGCGAAAAATCGTGGAGGACATCGAGCAGGAATATCGTATGCTCTCGCTCGATTTCCTGAAACGTACCTTCCATAGTTTTTCTCCAGACGCTCATGGAGAAACTCCTGAGATTATCTGGTGGAGCATCTTCGCTGGAGAGCAGAAGAAATTTGTTGCTGCTTGCAAGAGCATCATCGAGCGCCCACGCCATCGCCTTTATGGGCGTGACGTTTATATTCGGGCAGATAAGTTGCGGCAGATTCCGATGTCGCTTGAAAATGAGATAGCCGAGCATCGCAAGGAACCAGATCGTCTTTATCGCGTCACCCAACAGGTGCAGTCGAACGATACCCAAGAGAACCGTTTCTTGAAATTTGCCTTGTCGCAAATTACGGATAAGTATGCTTCCCTGAAAAGTCGCATTGAGCGAATGAAGGAAATCTCTGATAATACCAGGCAAGATTTGTCTGATACGTATGATGTTCTGAATCGCCTACAACGAAATCCTTTCTTCAGAACGGTAGGGCGGTTTAAGGGACTGAATCAAGAGAGCATGGTCTTGCAGAAAGCCGTGGGGTATAGTCAGGTGTATCGTACATGGAATCTGCTTCGCAAGGCTTATTCGCTGAATGATGGTATGTATCGCTTGCAGTCTAAGGACATAGCCACACTCTACGAAATTTGGTGCTTTATCGAAGTAAGTCATATTGTTAAGAAAGAACTGGGACTCGGTATTTCTGATGTGGAGCATCGCAACCGAATGGAAATGAACGGCTTGTTTACTTGGGAGCTGGGTAAAGGTGAACACTCTCGCATCCTCTTCCGAAAGGATGGGGTAGAACTTGCCGAACTTGTGTATAATCCGAAGAATACGGAACGAATGAATGACAGCATAGGTATGAGCAATCTCATTGTGCCTACGGTGCCACAGAAACCCGACATTGTGCTGCAGTTGACCAAGAACGATATTCAGAAAGACATGAAGATGACTTACCTTTTCGATGCCAAGTATCGCATAGCCAACAAGGATAGTCATGGTGTGGATGTTCCGCCTGATGATGCCATCAACCAGATGCACCGTTATCGTGATGCCATCTATTATCGTGACTATGCTGACGCTCCATTGAAGAAGGAGGTGATAGGTGGTTATATCCTCTTTCCTGGTGATGGACTGCCGACGGATGTGGAGGTGTCGAAGTTCTATCAGACCATCAAGGAGGTGAACATCGGGGCCTTTCCTCTTCGTCCGAACGACGAGGTGAACAGGCGATTTCTTGAAGAGTTTGTCCACGAGTTGATAGAGAGCAAGGCGAGGGATACTGTGCAGCAAATTATTCCGCAGAAGGGAACGGTGATGGAGGTGGATAATCGGGTGCTTGTAGGTATGGTGCGCCCGAGCCACCGACGTGGATACTTGCAAAGTTTTGAGGAGGGGAATGCCACCTTATATTATACAGGCAGCAAGTTCCCAACTTCCATAGCCTTGCAAGACTTGCATTATTTCATACCTTACGTGAAGGGAAAAGGGATTCGGGATGTGTATGAGATTATTCGTATGCGCACGATTACCGGTATCGAGGCGAAGCAAGATGAGGGTAAAGATGCCAAGGATGACTTGCGTTTGGCTTTCGAACTGCGTTACTCTCGTCAGCTTTATCAAGAGTATCAGAAGATCGATGTGTTGAAAATGATTGACTTGACGTTCTTGGATACTACGTTTAGTGAGTTGGATGAACTCGTATAGGAGTTTGTGGATGTTCGTTTATAAGGGGAATAAAAGCGAATCTATATGGGGCAGACTGCGTTTTTGGCTCAAGGTCATCTTGCTGCCGCCCAATTTTATAAATCGCTTGTCTTTGTGCTTAATCTTCTGGGAAATCAACAGTATTAAGTAATGTGTAAAAAATAACTTGAGAAGATTTGTCCTACACGCCGGTGACCGTTGGTTCAGCCCGTCGTTGGCACATTTCGCGAATCAAAAAAATGCTCAAGTTATTTTTACACGTTACTAAATGCAAGCCATAGTAGGTGCAGCGTCCCCGCTGCACACTCGAGCAAGCATGGGAATCATGTTTGTGTACGGCGAGGACGCCGTACCTACTAATAAGTAATGTGTAAAAAATAACTTGAGCAGATTTGTCCTGTACGCCCTGAAAGGGCAAAAGCGCATAGCCCAGGGCAAGCGAAGCGGCACCCTGGGGGGAGATATTCAATGTGGTTTACGTACGCCCTGAAAGGGCAAAAGCGTTAATATTCCCATCTTTATGTCTATGTAACATGATGTATCATAACGCTTTTGCCCTTACAGGGCGAGAGTGGAGACAACCTCATCAAAACCCAGGGTGTCGCTTCGCTTGCCCTGGGCTATGCGCTTTTGCCCTTACAGGGCGCATGGACACATACAAACAAAAACCCAGGGCGTTGCCCTGGGCTATGGAGTTGTTGGGCTTTCAGCCCGTCGTTGGCACATTTCGCGAATCAAAAAAATGCTCAAGTTATTTTTTACACGTTACTGAAACAAGTAAATCGTTGCATGCTTTGAGTATAATTTCTTGATAAAAATGATTACCTTTGCAGAAGAATAATAGGCAAGGTAATCATCAGCCTATACGCCACAGCAGAGGGAAACGCCACAGCATAGGGAACATGATAGACAGAGAAACTGAACAGAACGGAACATTGAAAGCAACAAACAACACCAGCATATTCCAACGCCCCGTATGGGTGAGTCTTTTCGCCCTGACGGCAGCCATTGCCTGAGGATGGGCTTACCCTCTCATCAAGATGGGGATGAGCAAGTTTGACATCAGAAGCGTGACGACTTTTGGCACATGCTCGACGGCAAGTTCTGCTCAGAGGCATGGGATGCCATCAGCCGTTATGTCTATACGGCATTGCAGGGCGGCAGCATCATGAAGGGTTGGACGAACGACGAGAAGATGATGATAGCCTGTTGCAGCGACGGCACGCGCCCTGTCATATTCAAGATAGAGCGCATCGACGAGGAAGTGGAAGAGCTTACATTCGCCGACGGAAGGCAATAAGAAGAATAACAGTCATCTCAAAGGGGTTGAAGGAATACGACATAAAACAACACAAGGAACACAAACTATTGCACCTATGGAGAATAACCAAATAGAAATATACCGTTCGGCAGACGGCAACATCGA
>CAVKNU010000376.1:0-3360 GCA_963657465.1 Lachnospiraceae bacterium | reverse complement strand
TTTTATGGGCTACAAGCCTTGTGCTCGGCATGCAGATGAATGCCTTGGCACAGAACCCTATCATTCAGACACAACTCACTGGCGACCCAGCACCGATGGTGGCTGGCGACCGAATGTATATCTATACAGGCCACGATGAGGATGGAGCAGACTTCTTCTGGATGAACGAGTGGCGTGTTTACTCTTCCTCGGATATGGTCAACTGGACAGACCATGGCTCTCCGCTCAATCTCTCTTCTTTCTCTTGGGCAGACAGCAGAGCCTGGGCTGCACAGACCATTGAGCGTGATGGCAAGTACTATTGGTACGTATGCGCCCACTCTAAGTTGAGTGGGGGCATGGCTATCGGTGTGGCTGTGGCAGATTCTCCAACAGGTCCTTTCAAGGATGCCATCGGAAAGCCGCTATTCGACAATGGCAAGTGGGACAACATTGACCCAACGGTCTTCATCGATACCGATGGACAGGCTTATCTCTACTGGGGCAATCCACATCTTTATTATGCCAAGCTCAATCCTGACATGGTTAGCTTCAAGGGTGGCGTGAATGCCAAGGAAAGAGTGGATGAGAAGGGCGAGGTCGGTATGATTAAGCAGACCATCGAAGGTTTCGGTGCTCCAGACATCGAACTGCGAGACTCTACCGTGAAGTATAAAGATTGCTATACCGAGGGACCATGGTTTATGAAGCGTGGCAAGAACTATTATATGCTCTATGCGGCAGGTGGCGTGCCAGAGCACATCGCTTACTCGATGAGCAAGAAGCCGCTCGGGCCATGGAAGTACAAGGGCAATATCATGCCATTGGAGAATACTGGTTCGTTCACCAACCATTGTGGTGTCGTGGACTTCAAGGGACATTCTTACTTTGTATATCATACAGGTAAACTCGGAGGTGGCTTCGGTCGTAGCGTGGCTGTAGAGGAATTCAAGTATAATGAGGATGGAACATTCCCTATCATCCACCATACTCGTGAAGGTGTGGCTCCTATCGGAACTCTCAATCCATACCAGCGCACCGAGGCAGAGACCATCGCAGACAGCAAGGGGCTGAAGGCTGAATGGAATGATGTGACAGGTGTCTATATCTCGGAGATACATACAGATGACTATATGAAGGTAAGAGAAGTGGACTTTGGGGATGCTTCCCCTCGACAATTCACGGCTTGCATAGCCAGTGCCTTGCAGGGTGGTTCACTCGAAGTTCATGCCGACAAGATGGATGGTGAGCTCATCGCATCGCTCGCCGTGCCTCATACAGGTGGATGGGAAAAGTGGCAGACGCTTAGCACGCCTCTTAAGAAGTCGATAACAGGCAAACACGACCTCTATTTTGTCTTCAAGGGACATAAAGGAGGAAAACTCTTTACTTTTGACTGGTGGAAGATGGATAAATAATATTTTTTTCGTACCTTTGCACCAACGCTTAAAAATATTATCTAAAGAACAACTATAACATGAGACAAAAGAAACAATGGGCGGTTGCTGTCTTGTTGGCTTGCAGCATGGTTCCAGCCATGGCTGCTAAGAATGTCAAGACCGACAATTCCACGAAACTGTGGTATGACGCTCCAGCCAAGCACTGGCTGGAGGCTCTTCCTATCGGCAACTCTCATCTGGGAGGTATGGTTTATGGAGGAACGAGCGAGGAAACCATCCAACTGAATGAAGAAACTTTCTGGAGTGGAGGTCCATATAATAACAATAGTACTAAATCTCTAGAACTGTTGCCTGAAGTCAGGAAGTTGATATTTGATGGTAGGGAGAAAGAAGCTGCCGACATCATCAACAAGAACTTTATACCAGGTCCTCATGGCATGCGCTTCTTGCCAATGGCTAACCTGCATATCAAGATGGCAATGCCTGAAGGCGAGCAGTATGTTCGTAACCTTGACTTGACCAAAGCTATCAATACCACGAGTTTTGTGATAAACGGTGTGCGCTATGAGCGTACCACTTTTGCTTCCTTAGCCGATGGTGTCATCGTCTGCCATATCAAGGCAAGCAAGAAAGGTGCCTTGAAATTTGAGGTTACCTTGGATTCTCCTTTTGAGCATCAGACTCAAAAGACGGCTACAGGTGTTTCGCTGAAAGTGAAAGGACAAGACCAAGAAGGCATTAAGGCTGCCCTTACGGCAGAGTGTGTGGCTGATGTGAAGAGCGATGGTACGGAGGCTACCATCATCGTGAGTGCTGCCACCAACTTCGTGAACTACCATGATGTTTCTGGCAATGCGGCTCAGAAGAATGCAGACTATATTAATAAGGTGAAGAACTTGACTTATGCACAGTTGGAGAAACGCCATATCGAGGCTTATCAGAAACAATTCAACACGGTAAGATTGCAACTCCCGACGGATGCGAACTCTCAACTCCCTACCGACCAACGACTGGATAAGTTTGTGGGTAGCAAGGATATGGCGATGGTGGCATTGATGTTCAACTATGGTCGCTATCTGCTGATCTCTTCATCTCAGCCAGGTGGACAGGCAGCAAACTTGCAAGGCATTTGGAATGATAACCAGAAAGCCCCTTGGGACAGCAAGTATACCATCAACATCAATACCGAGATGAACTACTGGCCTGCCGAGGTAACCAATCTCAGTACTACAACAGAGCCTTTGTTCTCTCTTATCAAGGACTTGAGCGAGACGGGTGCCAAGACAGCCAAGGAAATGTATGGTTGTCGCGGATGGATGGCTCATCACAATACGGACATCTGGCGAATTGCCGGTCCTGTGGATGGGGCGCAGTGGGGCATGTTCCCAAATGGTGGTGCTTGGCTCTCTACCCATCTTTGGCAGCATTATCTCTATACGGGCGACAAGAACTTCTTGCGCCAATGGTATCCTGTGCTGAAGGGGGCTGCCGAGTTCTATCTCGACTATATGCAGCAGATGCCTGGTACACCATGGAAGGTGACCGTACCATCGGTGAGTCCAGAGCAAGGACCTAAAGGAAAGGTAACTGCGGTAACGGCAGGATGCACGATGGACAACCAGATAGCCTTTGATGCTTTGAGCAATGCGCTGCATGCGGCGGAGGTATTGGGCGTGGATGCCAAGGAAATGGCAGAGTATCAGAATGCCATCGCCAGCTTGCCACCTATGCAGATAGGTAAGTATGGACAGTTGCAGGAATGGCTCATTGATGCTGACGACCCTAAGAATCAGCATCGCCATATCTCTCATCTCTATGGCTTGTATCCATCCAACCAAATCTCTCCGTTCTCTCATCCTGAGCTATTCAATGCCGCAGCCAATACCCTAACACAGCGTGGCGATATGGCTACGGGATGGAGTTTGGGCTGGAAGACCAATTTTTGGGCTCGTATGCTGGATGGCAACCATGCCTTCAAGAT
>CAVKNU010000375.1:0-3435 GCA_963657465.1 Lachnospiraceae bacterium | reverse complement strand
AATTATTTGTAAATTAGTAATATATATATTATTTAGGAGTAAGAGCCTAATTACCCACCCGGTAAAAACCGAGTAGGAGCGTGCCAATACTTGCAGCAAGCTGTATTGGGCGCTCTGCCAAACAATATGCCAAAGGTGTATTTGTAGGAAAGGTTTTGGGTGTGATTCCGCTGGCATATTCTGAGCTTTTGAATAGGCAAAAAGCCTTTCTTTCGCTGTGCAAGATCCATAGAATTACTCTTTCTTCCTCTCATAGGCACGGTAAGACTTGCGACAAAGAGTACACGGCTTTCTTTCGTTTTCTGCACTTCTCCTTGCCGTATGATGCGACAGCCGCTCTAAAAATATTTGGCAGACATGCATTTCGCATTGTGGCAAATCACCGTCTTGTCTTGAAGCGGATTTGCCAATATCACCGTCCCGCCATTGTACGAAGTTTTCGGACAGGCCACCGTTATCGTCTTGTCGGCATATCGACAAAAACGCCACAGTAGGACACGGACATCACATTATTGGAACTGGCACTTCGCACCTACGTTCTATTTGAAATTTTGCTTTACCCATATTTTGCCTACTTTTTTCCTCATTTTCTTACAGTTTTTAACGGCATAGACGCTTAAGTACAAATAAGTCCGACCTTATAGACGTTTAAGTCCTGTGCCAAATATGTGGCAAAAATAAGCTATTTTTCTGAGTTGACCAAAAATATTTAGAATTGTTAAGAAACAGAAAAAGCCGTGCAACTCGTTGAGTTACACGGCTTTCTTATAGAATTTATCTCAAATGTTTATCGGCTTTTTATTACCTTATTTGACCTCCTCAAATATAGTCGTATCTGTATATCAACTACTTACAAGTATTCGTCTACTTTTAGACCGTATTCTGAAGTCTGTTTGTCAAGGAAAGGATAGACAAAAATAGGTATTGGTATATACCGTTCTTGGAGAGCGTTAGTCCTTCAATACTTCCCAATGACCTCCATAATCACCACCGACACGACGAATAAATCCTTCCGCTTTCAGCCGGTTTATATATTTTTGGATAGCACTCGGAGACATTGCTATGGTTTCAGCAAGGACTTTTCTTGTGATAGCAGGATTGTCTTTTATGAGTTGCAGTATGATGTCTATATTATTCTGACCACCTGTCTGACCACCTGTCTGACCACCTGTCTGACCACCTGTCTGACCACCTTGTTTGTTGGTAATCTCAGAACTCTCTTCATCGTTGAAATCCACTCCATCAACACCGATGACATTGAATTTCGGCAATGTCAAGACAAAACTGTCCCATGGTGTAGTGAAGGTTGGGTCCATGCCTTCCGTATAACCGTCATGCCCTTTGTAGGCCAAGACAATCTTGCGAAAACCGGAGCCACGACGCTCCATATATTTCAAACGGCTGAAGATGTCGGCAAGCACAGGATTGCGGCGACGGGAAGCCATATTCATTACGTCCATATCTTTGATAGAGCCACCGTCCATGAGTCCACCTGGAGAATATATCTCAAGTCTGTCGTCATACATGTCGATATGCACTTCGCTCCCAAGTTCCAGATAATTTCGGTGTATGAGAGCGTTGACCAATCCTTCCTCGACGGCACGCTCAGGATACTCGGGATATTCAAGACGACGGTCGGCAGTCTTGCGCCATGCCTTCTTAGAATTGCGGCGCACAAACTCCATTCCAGATTGAAGGAGTGTGACCAAACTGCCGCTATACTCTTCGTCGTCCAATGCCTCCATTACTCCGTTTGCCTTGTCCAGTCCATTCCAGCGTGTGCAGAACAAACGAGAGTGACGCACGGGCGAATAGTCAGCAAGAAGGGCACCAGCATTGGTCAGTTCACCCTTCTCATTGATGATACCAAACGACTCATAGTCACTTTCCTCGAATGAGCGATTAGTACGCTTGAAGTAAGTGGCACGCAGCACAGTGAATGCCATATCCTCAAACCGCCAACGAGACGCAAGGCTATCGTACGACATATTTGAACCTTTCAGTACAAGTTCCTTATGCTTCGACATACTTGCCACCACACTCTCGTTGCCTACCCGTACAAATGCCAGCATCTGACCGTCGCCTATGTAATAATAAGGAGTTTGGCCTCCAGGCATAACGTCCAACACGACAAACTCTTTACCACCACATTCGGCAAACGACAGTTTGAAGTCCGGTATAGGATCAAGATGCGTTTTGATGGCCTCGCTAATCTTTTCTGCGTCGCCCTTGGCATCCGCAAGTCCGACCAACGTATCATCATCGGCAATGCCCCATATAAGTTTTCCGCCAATACCATTGGCAAAGGCACTCACGCTCTTGCACCAGCTCTTCGGTCTTTTCACCTCGAGTGCCAACTTCTTATCGTATTCCGTTGCCTCGCCTATCAGTTGGCGAATATCAAGTTCATTCATCTGTCCGCTATATGAGTTCATATTCTATTTCATTTTCGGTTAAAACTTTTGGCACATACAGTCGCCAACAATTTACAAACGTGTCGGACTCGTCATTGTTGGTAAGCCACTTCACACTCTTTGTTCCTTTCTCACGGCAAAGCTCCAGAAACGAATCGGAGATGTGGGTCTGCTCTTTTATACGTTCCAGCAAATATCCCGTCTTCTGGTAGAGGAAAGCCTTGTCAAAGCCTTCAAGATAGGACGCCAGTTTTTCCTCATTAAGCATCACTATGCTTTCCATGCAATGTTGCAACTCCTCTATGCCACCGGCACGGTCAATGCGGTCGAAGCAGTCCAACAATGTCCGTTCTATATCTGTGACACGGACAAAAGGGTTTCCTTTTGGTGTCATTATCCCTCCTATGTCATTTGCGGTTTGCCGACAATAGATATAATCCGCATCGTCAAAATCAAACGGATTGAACCGTGACAGACTTGACACGAACACCACGTTGAACGGTTGGTGCGCCAAGCCATGAAACTCCAAAGCCGTATGGTAGCTGATGTATGAAGATTCAGACAAATGACTGCCTATCTCATACTTGTTGCACACGGGCTTTCTCGTAGCCAAATCCACCATGCAATAGAGATTCCTGCGAACTTGCATAACCCATCCTTGCTGTGTCCAACGTTGCAGTTGCTTCGATACCAGTAAGGGATTGCTCTCCTTTATGGCACAGGCAAGTTCACGCAAAGTGAATATGCGAAGTCGGTATGCTAAGCCTAATTTATCTATCATTGTTTCTATTTTGGCGCAAAAATAACAAATCTCTAACAAATACGTGCGAGATAAGAAAGTTTGTGACGTATATTTACGATTATTTGCACGTTGAAGCTACTCTCAAGGCATAAAGGCATCCCCAGTGGTTAGATTAGAGTTGAAAAACGGCACCCTTCACATTATCTACTCTTCTTATTTCTATCATGACCGCCTTATGATAGCCTTATGACAAGAGCCATAACCGAAACAAAATGATAA
>CAVKNU010000374.1:0-3455 GCA_963657465.1 Lachnospiraceae bacterium | reverse complement strand
AGGCAACATAAATTCTTGCACGACTTCATTGATTCCGTATCGATGAAGAATTCGTCCTCCATGTTGTTGGCAGACAGTCGCTCTAAACGACATCCAAGAAGAGGTGCCATAGGCTCGAAACTGTTAGAGACTTTGGTACAATTGCTTGTACTTCAACAGAAAGAAGACGGAAGCTATGAAACTCGTTCACTTTCTATAGATGAATTAGCTTCTGCTATACGCAAACGCTATGGTCTCATTATCAATGGTGTTGGAGAAGAGCGTTTTGCTGATGCCGACGTTGAGATGAATTCGGCGTTCCGCATTAACATGGATGCATTTAAGAACAAATTACGCCAGATTGGTTTCTACACCGACATGAGTGATGCTTGCATCCTGCAAAAGATTCGTCCACGTTATAAATTGGAAGACTAATGGAAAATATCAAGACATTATATTATGAGCGATTCATACAGCATATCGTAGAATCGTACTCAGCAAAATTAAAAGCAGCCAAGCCTGGTCATTGTATGAAGATTACAGGATTGGCTATGAAAGAGTTGCGTGTACTCCTACCATTACTCCGTCCAATCAATACGGGGATGGATGTCTATATTCTTTCTGAGGAAGAAAAGGGTGATGAGTTTATTCATGCAACTAAACTCATAGAGTTGCGCAACAACCCAGAAAAGGCGGTACTCATTCTTGTGCCGTCCAACAGTAGAACTTCTGCAGAAGACTCTTACGGAGATGCTACTTTTCAAAATCTGTCAGTGGCAGATTTGCAAGTCTCTTTTATTTGGAAACTCATAGATGAGTTGCCCGAGGAAAAGGAGTATTTGTGGAAACTGATTCAAGAGCTTGTCGAAGAGTTGTCACCTTCACGCACAACCATTACCAACTATCTCCTGTATCTTGAACTAAACCAATACAAAGATGAGGCGTGGGGAAATGGTCTGTACCTATTTGGCATGCTGCCAGATAAGGATCTTGTAAAAGATGACTCTTTGATTCGCAGAAGATTCATGATAAATCTTGAGAAGATTTCATCGGTTCTGTCTGACTTTTCGATGCCTGCCGCAGATAGAATTGCAGAATTGCCATTACAGAAGAACTCCATCCAAAAGGAGTTGATGGTATTCCTTACAAATGAATCAGGAATCGATGACAATATTGCTTTATTCGAAAGCGTTGCAGAGAAACACCCAGAGTTCAATTATGCATCAATGCCATGGGTACTCCCAGGAGATGGTGGTCCTGTGAAGGTTGTTGTAGACCTTGACCTTGGAAAAGACCCCAAGAAAGAACTTGTGAGAGACCCTGCGACAGGCGACTTTATACTGAGCATACTCAGCGAAAAGAAAGGAAAGGTGAAATTTACGATTACCACCGACCCTTCTCCCAAAGACAACCCGGACATATGCTCGTTCGAGATTGCTCTTGTCAATATTGATGACTTCAGCGAAGTAGGAATATTAAAGAAAGCAAAGGTTGGTACAAATAAACGTGCCAGCCGTAAATTGTCGTACAACATACCTAATGGCATGTTTGACGATGGTGAGTATATGTTACGTGTTCGTGCATTGGATGCAAACGGCATTGTCCTTGATATGAAAAAAGAATTCAAGGAAGCTCGTGTACAGGCTGCTTGGCAAGAAGTTTCCAAGCATAATCCAAGTATGCAAATGGAGCAATACAGGTTGGAAAATCATGTGGCGTATTGCAACGAGTCCGATGTATTTACGATTGACAACTCTGGAGGAGATGTAGAAACTGAAGGGGTTGATAAAAGGGCTAAGGTAAATAGCATTACTCAGGCGATTATTCACTATCGCAGTATGCATTTGCCTAAGGGAGAAGACCTTGAAATTCCCGAAGAAGGTATTGACAGAAACGCTTGGGTTGAAGGTGCGCTAAACAGTACATATCAATTTGATTTCGGGCCTTCGTTTGCTTACCAAATCCAGTTGTCAAAGAAATTGATACAGCTGGAACGTACATTCCTGAATAACGAAGATCAATTTGGACATGTAGAAGCGTTTTTGAGCGGAAACCCAACAGATGCGACTCTGTTAGACCCTACGGACACGGCAAGAAGAGAACCGAAATTCGTTGCTGCAACGGAATTGAATATCCCTGATGGTTTAAGCTCCTTGCGCTCAGAGTTATTCGATTTGATAAAAGACTCCGTTGACAACGACTGTGGTCTGACATGTACATTGGATTTCTCCAAGAATATGGGAGTTATCAAAAACTACCTGTCCGAATACGAGCAATGGTTGCGTGACATACAAAATGCAAATTTGAGTGAAGAACAGATTGTCTGTATTCAGAACCTTGATACGGTAAAACTTACCGTGGAGATGCCTGACGGTTCAAAAACAGACATCAAACTGATTGCTCCACTGCATCCGCTGCGTTTGGCATGGATGGTGAACCTATATGAGCTTTATGAAGATTGGGAAGAAAAGACTCTAGAAAATCCGAAGTATCGAAAGGCATGGTTTAGAAAACTGGACAAACTCTTCCAAGGGAAAATCCCTATGGATATAGCTCCTTTGGTATTGAGTGAAAGTTCAATGCAAGAGGCGTATCAGTATATAGGAGAACTGACCTTCGGATGGGGTACATATGCCCAGCCTACATTTGGACAAGATGAAGCATTCGCTTCGGGCTACCGCCAACTAAAATCATATACAGCCATGTTGCTTAACGTGGCTCGTGAAAAGCGTATAGACAGCGACGTGAGTCTGGACTTGGTGGTACGCCATATCTTCAACTATGCGTTGTCGCATCCATATACAGACAAGCTGATTATCAATCTGTTTAATGCTGGCGATGCAGCTATCTTTGCAAAAGCATTAGTTGAAGTTGAGAAAATCGGGCTGGGAAGTGACTTGACGTATGAAATACGCCTGTTCTCTGATGACAATATGTTGCAGTCAGGTGAGTCTCTAAAAGACTTACTTGCACCTGATTCTGCCACTGTACCTGAAGCAGAGGTGTTTTCCCAGGCTTCAGCAAACAGACTATTTCCTAAGTTGCGCTTTTCTTTGAACAAGATTAGTGACTTCATCAATGACCACGACAAGTATCAGTCGCACCTGTCATTCTTGGTAAATCCATTCGCAGTTCATACTGAATTGGTACGTCCTGATGAGTTAAGCCGTTCGTTCTATTTGAACGGTACGATCTGTCGTGATGTTGTTAGTGCATCTCAGGAAGGTAGGTCATTTGTATGGAACAGATATTATTCCAATAAGATTATGCCTAACCCTGTGTCGGAGTCTGCCAATCTGGAAGTAGGCTTGTTTGCGAAGATTCAGGAGACTACAGGTAAGTTGTTGTCATCAACCTTGGAGGAGTCTGTACCTGCAACGACGCTGCGACTGAAAGAGAATTAAAGAATCGCCCATTCTAGCCCCTATACAATTTGCGAAATTTGTTTCAAAAATACTCAAAAATAACGTTGCTGT
>CAVKNU010000373.1:0-3497 GCA_963657465.1 Lachnospiraceae bacterium | reverse complement strand
AAGATACGACTTATGAATATGCAACTCGCCCAACTGATGAGGGCAATGATTAATTATGACAGTGGCGATGTGCCACGCATTCAGCATTTTGTAAAAGTACATAACTTTGCTGCAACCATTGGTGTCTCTGAGAATTTGGATGAAGAGACGCAGTTTGTTCTTGAAGCAGCTGCCATCCTGCATGACATAGGCATTCATCCAGCCGAAGCCAAATATGGCAATTGCAACGGAAAGGCACAAGAGGAACTTGGACCAGATGAGGCACGCAAGGTGTTGGCGGAAGTTGGAGGTTTCACAGATACACAGACAGAACGTATCTGTTGGCTTATTGCTCACCATCATACTTATAGTGATGTCAAGGCTATCGACCACCGCATACTCCTTGAGGCTGATTTCCTCGTCAATTCTTTTGAGGACCATATCTCTATCGAGGGTGTCATCACTTTCAGAAACAAGGTGTTCCGTTCTGCCTCTGCCATTGAAATGCTAAACGGTATGTGGGGAATAGTTTAACACACCATGCAGAGGCGAAGAATTTGGGAGAAATAAAAGCTTGTTACTTGCGCAAGTGCATGGCAACGATGATGAGCAGCGTTGCCAACTCTGCCGCAGGAATGGCGAGCCACAATCCTGTTGTACTGAAGAACAACGGTAGCAGCATGAAAGTGGTCAGTGGGAAGATGATGCCCCTCAATACCGTGTATGCTATGGCACGACCGGCGTTTGTTACGCTTTGGTAATAGCCGATGAAAGCCACGTTGAGCGCAAAGAATATCGAGCAACAGGCGAACCAAGGCAAGCCAGTTGTCGCTATCTCATAAGCCTTTTCCGTTGGGCGAAGGAACATTTCCACTATCTTCCCTGAACCAATCATCATCGTCAGCATCACGATGATGCCACAGGTGATGGCGGTCAATAGGGACAACCGCAAGGTTCGTGACACTCGTAAGTCCAACTTGGCTCCGTAATTGTAGCTGATGATGGGTTGTGCCGCTTGTGCCACAGCATTGTTGATGGAGAAGATGACAGGGAAGAGGTAGCAGATGACGGCATAGGCGGCGACACCATCCTCATGCAGCATACCCATAAACTGGTAGTTTCCTATCAAGATGGTAATGCTCATGGCTATCTCCGTAAGGAAGGTGGCAAAGCCAATCTTCGCCATGTTCCATAGGTTGCGTAGGGTGAGCAGCAAGGAAGTGACGCTCATCTTCAGACGATAGAACTTCAGTGAGGATGAGAACCAGATGAAATAGACCAGCGACATCAGCCCTCCCACACCACAAGCGATGGCTGTGGCGATGGCTGCTCCCTTCACTCCCATGCCCAAAGGGAAGATAAACAACCAGTCTAGCACGATATTGGTGATGGCTCCTGCCACTTGTATCCACATGGCATAGCGTGGAGAACCGTCGAGGCGAACCAGCATCATGCCCTCACACTGCCAGAAGAGGAACGCCATGCCAGGCAACAAGCCCAACAGATAATCGAGGGCATGTCCCTCCAAGAGCTTGCTACAGCCTAACGTATAGACCACTGTCGTGGGAAAGCAAAGGCAAAACAAGGACAGAATAAGGGTAATGACGAAGCCTACACCGAAAGATTGGGTCAGGATGATGCGGGCAGCTTTTACGTTCTTTTCGGCAAGGTGCACACCGCCAATTACCGATGCACCGATGCCGAACATCAGTCCAAGTCCCGTCACCACCATCCACAGTGGGGCAATGATGTTGACAGCGGCAATGCCGTCAGCACCTACGCCACGCCCTACAAAGATGCCGTCTATCACGGTTTGCAGCGACATGAATACCATACCGACGAGTGTCGGGAAAAACAGGGCACGAAACAAGGGACCTATCTTGCCTGTGCCGAAATCAATCTTGTCTCTGTTTAAGTCTATTTTCTTCTTCATAGTCTTTTCATTCTTTGTTTTGTGATAATGTCTTTGTCATTTTCTTCCTCATCCACCAGTATGCTCCCACGCATATCAGACATGACAATACCGACCCCGTGCATGTGCTCAATCCCATAGGATAGAGCGTGTCGGGGTATAGATTTGATGATAGCCAAGCCAGCGGAATGCGGGCGCAGACTATCGAGAGGCTGTTGTGGATGAAGGATACGATGGAGTAACCGCAAGCAGTGAAGAATCCACTGAAGCAGAAGTGTATGCCAGCGAAGATGCAATCCCATACATAGCCACGGAGATAATCAGAACCTTGTGCCAGCACCTGCGCATTGTCCGTGAAAATGCCCACAGCCAATTGTGGGATGAATTGCAGCACGACGGCGCACACCACGCCATAACCAGTAGTAATCATCATGGCGGTGCGCATGGTTCGCTTGGCACGCTCCATGTTGCCAGCTCCTATGTTCTGTGCGGAAATGGCTGATACGGTGGAGAGCATGGCTGATGGCACGATAAATACAAGTCCGATGAACTTCTCCACGATACCGACAGCCGCAGCATCAATAAGACCACGCTGGTTGGCAATGACGGTGATGACGAGGAAAGATACTTGGATGAATCCGTCTTGCATGGCTATTGGTATACCTATCTTCAGGATGTTCTTGATGACATCTTTTCGAGGGTGAAGGTCGTGACGTGAGATGTCCATTACACCACGATGGCGCCGAATGGCAGCGATGGCGAATAGCACACTTGCCATTTGCGACAAGGTGGTGCCGAGGGCTGCACCCATTGCGCCCAATCCAAAGAAGCCGATAAAGAGATAGTCGAGCGCAATGTTTACCACACATGCCACGGCAACAAAGTACATCGGACTCTTGGAGTCGCCTAATCCACGAAATATGGAGGCGATGATGTTGTAGGCGATGATGAAGGGGATGCCGATGAAACATACTGTGAGGTAATGTTTCATCCCCTCAACAGCTTCTGTAGGCGTATCCATCACACCAACTATCCATCCTCTCAGGCTGAGTAGTACAACCATCAGCACGGCTGTAATGATGGCAAACATGGTTATTGTGTTGCCCACAATGGCTCGTGCTCTCGCATTGTCCTTTGCCCCGACAGCATGAGCTGTGAGTACAGTCGTACCCATGGCGAGACCGATGAGCACCACTGTTACTAAATACATTACTTGTGCGCCATTTGATACAGCGGTAGTATTATCCACGTCACAATACTGTCCGATGACATAGAGGTCTGCCAATCCATACAGAATTTGCAGGAAGTATGCGAGCATGTAAGGCAACGAGAATGTCATTATGTTGCCGAGGATGCTTCCTTGCGTCAAGTTCTTTCCGTTCATTTTATCTTTTTTGTTCTTTATTTGTTTGCCATAACAGAAATAAGGCTGGACAAGCATGATTGGTTTTACCCAGTCATCTTATCCAGCCTTATTCTTAAGACCCTCCGATGAGGATTACAAAACTCTGTTTTGAATTTCGGTTGCAAAGTTACAAATAAATTTGGAGAAAGTCTATCATTCAACAATCCTTAACAGATTTTTTTAGTAAAATTCTGCAAAAAT
>CAVKNU010000372.1:0-3503 GCA_963657465.1 Lachnospiraceae bacterium | reverse complement strand
GGGCGATGATGGGTATCGACTATACGACCTATCATCTTGGTAGGAGCTTTCTGCGTGCATTCCACAACGATGACGTTATCCATCTGCGTCATCTTGATGGGATAAAAGCCTATCAACTGCATGATGGCATCGGGAACGCTCTGATTGCGAATGCTCTTCGTCACCTTGAAATCCTCCAACTCGTCATACACAAAGTTGATGGCGTACTTATCCTGTCGGGCATTCAAATCCTTCAATGCCGCGGAGAATGACACATTATTATATTGTCGGGTAATGCGCTGGGCTGACATATTGCTTGGAATCAAGCAAAGGGCTAGCGCAAATAGGATAGTTTTCAGCCCAAGTATTCTCTTCTGTCTTTTGACGCATCCTTTCATCATATTCCTTTCAACAATCTCTCTCATAACCTACTCCACTTTTAAAGTTCCATTCTCTTCCGTAATCTGTATGCGCTCGAAAGCATTCAAGATGTCGAGGTTCTGCTTCAACGTCTTGGTCTTGTCCCAATTGAAGAAGATACGGATATGCTGTGATTCCGCATTGTCGAACTCCACCTTGACATGATAGAAGGCAGCAAGCTGCGATACGACATCGCCCAACTCGGCATTGTCAAAGACAACTGGTTTGATGTCGATGCTATCAGCCTTCTCCGTAGCACTCGCCTTGATGCTATCCGTCTTACTCAAATCATCGTTAGAAGACACTTGCTCCGTCTTGACTTGGTTCGCCTCATCCGAAGAAGATGAGCGGAATATACCAGAATGGATTGCAGCGAAAGTAATGCCTGAGAGGAAAATGACACCAATGATGGATGCTGCAATCTTCCAGCGATTACTGCTGGCAGAACTCATAGAAGCATCGGATGATTGCCAAGCATTATCCGCCTTGAGTCCTTGCTTACCAGCAAACTCTTTCCACGCTTCATCCACATTCACTTCCTTTGGATTCCCCTTCTTCATTGCCATTCTAGCCATCGCCATGTCGTGAAAGAATTCCTTCATGTCCTCATCGGCAAGCAAACTTTCCACCTGCTCGTCCGTATAGCGATCGGGATGTTCCTGCATATCGAAGAACATCTGTCGCTTCTCTTCTTTACTCTTGTTAAAACCTTTGTTTGTCATTGTTTTACTCCTTTTTTAACTGTACTTTGGTAGAAACTTGTTCTAACCTTTACTCATTCGTTTCTTAATCCAGTCCATTGCCTGCGAGAGATGGTTGAACACCGTCACCTTGCTCACTCCCACCTCATCTGCCACCTCTTGATAAGACATTTCCTTGAGATAGCGCAAGCGGAAGATTTGCTTTCTGATGGGAGGTTCGAGGTCTTCGATGAGAAGCATCAGTTGTTCCAGTCGCTCATCGGTTTCGTCCGACAAGATGACATCGGCATCATCCGTCAGCAACTTCGCCACCCTCTCCTTCACGCCCTTGTGGGCTATCAGGTTGAGGCATCGGTTGCAAACGCTCCTCATCAAGAATCCTTCCTCACTCTCAGGCATCAGGACTACATCATCTGCAAGAATCGCGGTAAAGACTTCGCTCACCACATCCTTGCTTTCATCATCATCGGAGAGGATGCATCTGGCCAGATTATACATCTTCTCATAATGCTGACGAAACATTCTTTCTATGTCCTTTTCCTGTTTCATACACTATCTATACAGTTCAGCCAAGCAAAAAACTAAGCAAAACAATAACTTTTTTCAAATTTTTCTGCAAAAGTAATGGAAAAAGGCAAGAATAACGAGAAAATCAAGGAGAAATCGCATCATTTTCCCTACATTCGTGCCATTATTACGAAGATTATGATTATATTTGCAAAGTGAATGAGTGAACATAAATTCAAACTTGAAGAATATGGCAGAAATGAACGATAGAAGATTACCTGTTGGCATCCAGTCTTTTGAAGAAATCAGAAAGAAAGGATACCTCTATGTTGACAAGACAGACATCGTCTGGCAACTTGCTAACAGAAACAAGAAGTATAATTACCTAAGCCGCCCACGCCGTTTCGGTAAGTCTGTGCTAGTCGATACATTGGAAGCATACTTCATGGGAAAGAAGGAACTCTTCGAGGGATTGAAAATCATGGACTTGGAAAAGGAATGGACTTCCTATCCTGTTATCCGATTGGACATGAGCAGAGGTGGAGCAACAGCTAATGAACTAACAGCATACTTAGATAGTTTATTTAAGGAATACGAACAAAAGTATGACATCGAAGTCAAGCCAACAAATTCTCTAGGTAATCGTTTTCATCAAATCATTGAAACAGCTTACAAGAAAACAGAATTGCAAGTTGTCATTCTGATAGATGAATATGACTCTCCATTGCAGCATTCATGGAAGACTCCTGAGCATAAACCTTGTACGGAGATTTATCGCAGTGTATTTGCCATACTAAAGTCTGATGACAAATACGAGCGATTCGTCTTCATCACAGGTATCACGAAATTCACACAAATTTCACTCTTCTCTGTACTCAACAATCTGAGCAACATCAGTTTTGAACCAGAGTTTGCAGCCATCTGTGGAATCACCAAGGATGAAGTTATCAACGACTTCGAGCCAGAAATAGAGAAACTGGCTGAAATCGAAGGATGGACTTTTGATGAGGCAGTGGCTCAGCTGAAATCCTACTATGACGGCTATCATTTCAGCCGCAGAAACATGGTGGATGTTTTCAATCCGTTCAGCCTTATCAATGCCCTCGCCGATTCTGACCTCAAGAACTACTGGGCTTCATCGGGTGCCACTTCATTGCTGCCTAAGTTTGTGAACGATATGGAAATCAAGTTGGGCAACTTTGACCCTTGCACCATCCTTCGACAAACCATCGAGACTTCTGATGTAACAGGAGGCGGAGCGGAACTGTTTCTCTATCAGTCAGGTTATCTCACCATCAAGGATTACCAGATGGGAGTCTATATCCTAGGTTTTCCTAACTACGAGGTACGGCAAGCCCTCTATGAGACGGTCTTGCCAGCCTTAACCTTGCGAACCAATGGCGACATCCAGTCTGTTCAATCAGGCTTGTTCCTTGCTCTCCAACTTGGCAAGTTGCCTGATGCCAAGAAGTGCTTGAAGGCTCTCATTGCCGATGTGCCTTACAGCAACAAGAAGCTTGCCTCGATGGATATGGAAGAACGTTATCGTCTCATCATGAGTTCTATATTCAACGCCATCGGTTGCCGAGTGGAAGTAGAGAAGATGATTTCTACAGGCAGAATCGACATGATTGTAGGAACCACGAATTATATCTATGTACTAGAACTGAAACTAACCAACAATGGTGGTCTTGCTGCTGCCGAAAGCCAAATTAAGGCAAACCAATACCTGGAGCCTTTCAAGGCTGACAAGCGAAAGGTTATCGGATTGGCTGTTGAGTTGGATGACATGGGAAAAGGATTGATTGACTGGAAGGAAGTAAAAGTAGATTAGCAAAAATCCTCTATACAATAAAGGTGGCGCATCAAATGAGATGCGTCACCTTTATCTTTTTA
>CAVKNU010000371.1:0-3566 GCA_963657465.1 Lachnospiraceae bacterium | reverse complement strand
GCTCATCTATCGCATCCCCATCGCTATCGAACGGCAATGCGGTTGATGCCAAATCGAGGGGCGATACCATATCTTCCGCACCGCCATCCGATAGGTATTTCCACCAGTCAGACTCTTGCCAATCCGCAGATGCCACTTCTTCATCACAAGAGGCATCCGAAGGCAAGCAATCTGGAGAAATGCAGGGCGTGCGTCCTTCATGGCAGTCTGGTGGTAGCCAACCGCAGCCTAACGGCACAACCGACAGCGAATATAAGCCTTATGGCAACAGATAACCTGTCATAAACCGACACGCTGCAAGCCATATACAAACCGTCCCAAGGGAAGTTTGCTATACGCAGAACGGCAGTCTGTCTGCTCTACATCGGCAACCCCACGGCTGGGCACAGGATTAAAGGTGCCGCTATTTTACAGGTACTTTTCGAGAAATCCTTTTGTAATACAGAAGCCGTGTCTGTCTTTCTGTATTACTAAAAGTTTCTCGGACTACTCGCAGGCTCGCAGTCGTGTCCACCTTTGTAAGAAGCTTGTAATCATCCCATTTTAATTTGAAACAAGAACAAATGAGAAAGAAGAACATCATAAGAAAACCGCCTACGGAAGTCCATACCTACCGATGCACGGAAGAGGAATTGAAACGTCTCCAGACACATGCCAAGGAGTGTGGGTTAAGCCTGAGTCGCTATGTCGTTGAGACTGGCTTAAAGCACCGTCCACGCATGAGGCTTACCAAGGATGAGGTGGATGCCCTCAACTCTCTCGCCATTGCAAGGACGGATTTGATAAAAATCAGCAACGTGCTATCTAAGAAAACGGCTGAGGAAAAGGCTCGGTTCTTCAAGAATGAGAAGTTCATGCGTTGGTGGATTGATGCCGTTGCTGGACTTATCCAACATTGGTATAGCATTGAGGAGAATATCGCAACAAACGTACAGACCAAATCAAAGGAACAATTATGATAATGCTCGCAAAGGTCGTATCGTACGGAGGCAATTCCGTAAGGTACGCATTGGAAAAGGAGAATGCAAAAACGGTCAAGGTGAACAATATGCCTGATGGTCTTGACCCTACCGCCATCTGGTACATGATGAAGCATCATTGCCAGTATCATCAAGCGGAAAGGACGGTTGGCAGAAAGTTGGAAAGGTTCATGACCACTTTTGTACTTTCCCCATCAAAGGAGGAATCTGCCAACTTCACGATGGAAGATTGGGCGAACCTTCAAGACGAAGCTTTGGAAGTTTTGGATTCTGTTGGACTTACGCCCAACGGTTTCTCCAATGAGATAAAGACCAATTTCACCAATTCCATGAATGTGGGTGGATTGCACTCTGACTCCAAGTCTAGAACGCTGCACCTTCACATTGATTGCTGTCGTGTGGATATGGAGGGTAACACCAACGATGTACATGATATTCATCTTCGGGCAATGAAGGCTGCGGAAATCATCAATATACGGCATGGGTGGGAACAACCGCAGGAAATTCGGAATATGCGGAAAGTGGAGCTTGCGGAGGATTGCGAAAACACCCTCAAAGATATGCAACAATTCAACATAGACAGATACTTCAATCTGTTGCGCATGAAAGGCTATGAGGTCAAACCTCGTTACGACAAGCAACGGAAACTTGTCGGCTACACAGTCGGCAAGAATGCTTCCGTATTCAAGGCTTCGGAGATTGGCAGGAAGTACATGGTGTCAAAGATTGAAGACACATGGAAGAAACTGCACCCACAACCTACACAAGTCAAGACAAAGCCTTCTTCTTCCCCTGCCGTTACTCCTGCACCTCGTCCAGTTAGACCTGTCGTTCAGACTCAAACAGCATCACAACCAAAGGCGCAACCTCAAATCACACAAACGGCATTCACAATCAACATTGGCGATGAAGTCAAAAAGGTGTGGATTCCGAACTCTGTCAAAGATGTCTTTACTAATGAGGTTCAGATTCCAAAGGATAATGATATTGCGACAACAGAGAATGTCGCTCATGTAGCGATGCTGTTGTTTGCAGGGTATATTGACGCAGCAACTTCCATGTCTGAGTCATGTGGTGGTGGCGGTTCTGCTCCTTCTTCTGGTTGGGGTAAGAAAGACGATGAAGATGACTGGAAGTTTGCCCACCGTTGCGCACAGATGGCTCATTCCATGTGCAAGCCTAAACCACGCAGCAGAAGTTTCCACCGATAAATCAATGACAATATGGCAATCAGAAAAAGCAAGATAAACATAGACACAGAAGAAAGATCCGACTTCGACAACATGATGAATGATGTCGAAAACGAAGTGGAGGAGCAGCAAGCCGAGGATGGACTTGTAAGCCGTGTTCCTGAGTTGAAGCAGTTGAGTGCGGACATTGACAAGGCTACCAACACCTTCATCAATGCCACACTTGAACTGGAATCTGCCATTCAGCAGTATCAACGTGCAGAAGCCAAATTAGGTGGTGCTGTAACGACTATCAGCAAAAAGGTTGATACCATCAATCAGCACATAGACAAAGTCTTGGAAAATGCTCCCACAAAATTAAAGGTGTCTGTAAATGTCAATGATGCTGACTGGCAGAAAATCCAAGAACTGTTTGCCAAAGAACGCCAATGGATGACCGCACAGATGCAGATGCATATCCGTGAGGTCAATTCCATGTTTGCTGATGAACGGAAGAAAGTTCGTGAACGATACAAGGAATATGATGGTTGCTATCTCGGTCACTATGCCCAGTGGTTCTTTTGGTTCTTCTTTACGATTGGTATTTTTGTGGTTGCAGGAGGTGTTGGAGTGATAATTGCACAGAATTATACATGAGATGGACGAGTTGCTGTCTAACATTAAGTTTGCACTTAAAATTAGGCGATTACTATTATTATCTCGATAACCAATCAATCCATTTTATTGCCTTCTTCGTGTCATAATGATAAGAATGATGCTGCGCAAGAGGTACATTATAGAAACCATAAACAATATGTCGAAGAATACGGCGCAGATTGTGCATTCGCATCACAGGTCTGTGAACAACTTTATCATGAACCTTATTTCTGCCTTGGGAGCATATGTTTCTTTGACAACAAGCTAAAGGCATTGCAGGGGTACTGCATCGAAGACACAAAACAACTCTCGTTGTTCTAATGTTCTAATCCTCTCATTTATTCCTGTTATATAACCCGTGCCTAATGGTACAGGAAGGATATGTGCTGTATTTTACCATTTGATAAATTGCTATGTTATCCCGAACTGGGGTATTAATATTAAATCTATGCTCTACATATTACTTCTGTTTCGGTTAATAATATTAGCAGAAATTGTCTAACCTGTGTTAGCATGTAAAATGACATATAGAGCTATTCTGCTATATTATGACATTCTTATGCTTATTAGAGAAATACTAAAGCACACCACGTAAAAATCGTTTATTTCATCACACGAAATTGCAAAATCAAAACAGAAGACTCATACTAAAGTATGAATTTTGGAGATAGAAATTAAAAAAAAACAAGAATTTTGTGTTATACAGTAACTATTCAGCGGTAGGTGCATGACGAGGCCTCAAACCTCAAATAAGGCTTGA
>CAVKNU010000370.1:0-3583 GCA_963657465.1 Lachnospiraceae bacterium | reverse complement strand
GTTTCATAATCTTTTCGTTAAACTTTAATAAAAAGCAGTCAACAAACATACAACTTACGCCAAAATGCCATATTTTTGCAATCAACATTAATCAAAACGCAAACAGTATGGCACAGATAGCAATGACAGTCCGAATGGACTCACAACAAAAAGCTCTGTTCGATAATCTCTGCGAACAATTCGGCATGAGCGCAAATGCAGCAATCAATGTATTTGTAAAAGCTGTAATCCGGACCCGAAGTATCCCTTTCTCCATTAAGGCAAAGGAAGCCACAGAGGAAAAGGTAACAGCCAGGGCAAGAGAGGCATTTGAAAGAGCAAGAGCCAATGCAGAAAACGGCATTACTCCAGAATTATCTCTTGACGAAATCAATGCAGAAATCAGAGAAGTCAGACGTTTAAGAAAAGAGCGCAATGATATATGCAGTAATTGATACAAATATCTTTGTCTCGGCATTAATCACCCACAACTCAAATGCCGCGACAGTAAAAGTTCTTGAAAGCATGTACTTTCATCGTTTCACCCCTTTGTACAATGACGAGATTATTGCAGAGTATGAAGACGTTTTGCATCGTGGTAAATTTAAATTTACGGAAGAACAAATTCGAGAAGTTATTGGTTATGTCAAACAAAATGGCATAGACTCCTCTCGTTTCCCATACGATGGCGAAATGCCAGACGAGGATGATCGAGTCTTCTACGAAGTGTCGTTAAGTGAAGAGGACTCTTTTCTCGTAACTGGCAACCTAAAGCATTTTCCAAGGACTCCCCAAGTTGTGACAGCTGCACAAATGATGGATATTTTGGATAATGAAGCGTAAAATCTGATCTTACATAAACTTCGCCTTCACGAACTGCGGCACTTTCCATGCCATTTTCATCAGCTTCGTCAGCGTCACGGGCTTGAATCCGTAGCCGGAGTACACCCGTATGTCCTCCTTCCACATCTTCTTGCGCTTCACCGGGTCGGTACTCATGCCGCCCATGCGCATCCTCGTCACAAACTCCGGCAGGTACGCCACCTTCAGATGGCAGTTGTACAGGTAGTTCACCAGCAGGTTCGTGTCGGCGGCTATTTTGTAACTCTCGTCGTACAGTCCGCACCGCATCATCACGTCCCTCTTGATGTAGCACGTAGGGTGCAGCGGCAGCCAACCGCAGCGCACCTTCCATCGGGCGTACGTGCCGCCTATCCATTTCCTCACCACCTTGTCTATACGCTCCTCGTTCACGTAGATGCCGTCGGCATAGAGGAAGTCGCACTGCGTCTCCTCCATCTTTCTTACCACGTGGCTCACCGTATCCTTGGCAAAGATAAAGTCGTCCGAATGGCACAGTCCGATGACATCGCCCGTCGCCATGCGGATACCCTTGTTGATGGCTTCATACATGCCATGGTCAGGTTCAGAGATGAACTTCACCTTGTCCTCGTGCCCGGCTATCGTCTCACGGATAACGCCCACCGTCCCGTCCGTCGACGCCCCGTCCACGATGATATATTCAATGTCAGGATAGTCCTGCGCCAGCACACTCTCTATACTACCGCGAATCGTCTTCTCACGGTTGTAGCAGCTTGTTATAATCGATACTCTCATCATCTATTGTCATTATTCTTTTATTCTTGTGTAAACAAACTTCTGAATTGTTCTGCATCTATAATCTTCCAGTTAGGATTTTGCGATACCTTACGCTTGAGCAGCGAAAGATGCAACGGGTCTGTCGCATACTTCTCCAATGTGCTAAATGACTGATTGAACGAATTAAACACCGGGTTTATGTCATTCCCTAAATCATGATACTCATACTGACCGCCGTTTTCAAACAGCTCCGCCAAATAGAACCGGGTGCTGCCCGCAACACCTTCCGCCTCAGAAATATATTTAATGGCAGACACCATGTCGGGGTTGTGACTGGTAATGAATATCTTCGTCCCAAAATTCTTGTTTATAAGCACGAGCAGACGTGCAAACTCCACTACCCACTGAGGATGCAGGTTAGTCTCAGGCTCGTCTATCTCCAGCAGAGTCCCCTCCGTTAGCCATCCGTTCTCAATGAGACGCTGCAGATACGCCAAAGGCTTAAAACCGGAAGCCACATCTTCCAGTCTTATGTCCATGCCATCTTTGCTACGGTAAATCAAGTCGACCTCTCCGAAGTTTTCCTTCTCTACAATAGTACCGTCCAGCATTTGCCGAATGGTATCTATCATCGCTTGCCTGACATTAACATCAACAGACCTGTCATTCGAAGAGAATACTTTGTCTTTCAATTCCTGCATCATCACCCTGTCCGATTGACGCAGGGAAATCGCCGTAGGAGTACCTATATAGATAGCCCTCTCCATATTGTAGACCGTTCCTACTTTATCAGAAAGAAGCTCCACGCCGTCCTCCTTAAAGCTGGTGTCAGTGGGAAAGACGTCTTTCTCACTGTATAAAACCCTAATTTTGTCTGCCAATACACTCTTCCGCCGTTCTGCCTTCGCCTTACTATAGGCAAGTTCATACTTCGAGAACTCCCGAATGGTAAACTTCCCCATTTCTTCATGGTGATGCTCAGCGCCAGTTACTCCGAACAAATTGAGGACACGCTTCAGCTTGTTCGTATCCTGTTCGTTAGGTATATAAACCTCCAAACTCTCGTCCAGACAATCCATAGCCCTATCATAATAGAATCGTGCCTTACCCATACCGCCATTGTCAAGCGTTGTCTTGGCCATCAGAGAAAGGCAATGCTCAAAATCTCTCCTTGGGCCATCTCCCGTATAGTCTGCCATATCATCAAATGCCTTGGAACATTTTTGCAGCGACAGGACAATTTGATTACGGAAATCTTCAAATAGCAGATTATCAAAAGAAGCCATAACATTGACAATATAATACAGCCACCGCGACAATGTGCTCTTGCCACAACCGTTTACGCCTGCGACAACAGTTATTCCGCCAATCTCCAAATCAGCATGCTTGACAGCATGATAATTACGTATCTGAAAATTATATTTTGCCATTGCTATTCCCTTTATTCCTTACAGTAATAATGCAAAGGTACATCTTTTCTTTCAACTCACCAATTATCCCTTCTGTTTTTTCTCATTCAGTAAGTCCTTTCTAACTATTCTTTTATTCTTCTTTCCCTCATCTTCACCGCCGGATTCCCCTGGTATATACCGTTCGCCTCCATGTCCTTCGTGGCGATGCTGCCCACGGTAAGGATGGCATTGCGATGCACCGTAACGCAAATTATAATGGGAAGACGGAGACTTCTATGTTTTTTCGAACACGGATTTTGGGGATTACACGGATAGGCTTGCCCTAAACCAACGGTCACCGACGCAAAGCGGAATGGGCCAACGGGCGCAATAGCCAAGGCAAGCCGTAGTAGCGTGCAGCGTCCTCGCTGCACCTCAAGTAAGAACCGACGCGAGGACGCGTCTCGCTACTACAACAAACCACCAGTCCCTGTCGCCACGGCGCCCTGAAAGGGCAACCTGCGCATAGCCCAGGGCAAGCGAAGCGGCACCCTGGGTATGATATCGATGTGGTTTACGTGCGCCCTGTAAGGGCAAAAGCGTTAATAATCAAT
>CAVKNU010000369.1:0-3666 GCA_963657465.1 Lachnospiraceae bacterium | reverse complement strand
TCCATTGGCATCTTATCAAAAGAAAGTCGTATCTTTGCAAAATATTTATAGAAGATAAAACATCTATATACATAGATACAAATTAGGTTAAGATATGGCAAGAAAATTTTATCCTGTAGGCATACAGACATTCTCAGAGATTATCAATAAGAATTATCTCTATATTGACAAGACAGAATACATCTACCAAATGACGCACTTTGGTAAAAAGTATCTCTTTCTGAGCCGCCCTCGTCGCTTCGGAAAGTCTCTGCTTGTCTCTACCTTGAAGAGCTACTTCGAAGGAGAAAAGGAGCTTTTCAAAGAACTTGCCATAGAGAATCAGGAGACAGAATGGACTGAATACCCTGTGCTGCATTTCAGCCTTGCTGGAGGAAAGCACATGGGAAAGGAGCAACTGGAAAGGTATCTTCTCTATATCTTGAAATTGAACGAAGAGCGATTTGGCATCAAGAATGATGCCATTGACCCCAACGTGAGATTGAACGACTTGATTATGACTGCTTACAAACAGACTGGCAAGCAAGTGGTCGTACTCATCGACGAATACGATGCGCCCCTGCTCGATGTGGCTCATGAGGACGAATACCTCAAGACTCTGCGTGAAATCATGCGCAATTTCTACAGTCCGCTGAAGGATTGCGACCCATACCTTCGCTTTGTCTTCCTCACTGGCATCACCAAGTTCTCGCAGCTCAGCATCTTCAGCGAACTGAACAACATCACCAATATCTCCATGGAGGATGATTATGCAGGAATTTGCGGAATCACCAAGGAGGAATTACTCACAGAGATGTCTGCTGATATTCAGGAACTAAGCAGAAAGAGACGAATAACAAAAGAAGAGGTCATCGAAAAATTGAAAGAGAACTATGATGGTTATCATTTTTCCCCTTACTCACCCGATATTTTCAATCCTTTCAGTTTGCTAAGTTGTTTCTCTCAAGGTAGATTCGGTGCCTATTGGTTTAGCACGGGCACGCCGACCTATTTGCTCAACATGATGCGCAAGTTCAAGGTGTTACCTGCAAATCTCGGAAAGATGTATGCCAAGGCATCTGCCTTCGATGCACCTACAGAGAACATGAAAGCCATCACTCCACTGTTATATCAGAGTGGATACATTACCATCAAGGATTATGATGAGCTTTCGGATTTATACACCCTCGACCTCCCCAACAAGGAAATCAAGGTAGGTCTGTTCGAGAGTCTCTTGCCAAACTATCTCGAAGGCATGTTTGCACAGAATGGCGATGTGGCCATCGCCCAGATGTCCGTCCTCATTCGCCAGGACAACATTGATGGAGCCTTGGATTTACTTAGGACATTCCTCGGCACGGTACCATACTGCAATGTGACCAACTACGAGGGGCATTACCAGCAGATGCTCTTCATCATCTTCTCGCTTCTGACGGGATATGTAGTGGATGTGGAGGTTCACACACCTAACGGAAGAGTGGATATTGTGATGGAGACCGACACTCGCCTCTACCTCATCGAACTGAAGTTGAATAAGAACGCACAGACGGCGTTGCAGCAAATTAACCTGAAGAACTATGCCCAGCGCTTCGCCCTATGTGGCAAGCCTATAGTGAAAGTCGGCATCAACTTCGATTCCGCAAAGGGCAACATCGAAGATTGGGAGATAGAAGCCAAGAGTGTTTAAATGGTTAAAGAAACATATAAAGGTCAAGTTTTTGACGTAAAAAACAAGACTTTTATTAACTTTGCTCTTGAAATAAGGAAACTTATAAAAGTAACACAACAGACAATAATGACAGCAGACATCAACACATTGACATACGATAGCTTCATCCAAAAGATAAAAGCTACCAAGGTATATCGCAGCAATGCCAACAAGGAGTATAAGGTAATGAAAGCCAACAAAACATACGTGGTTCTCAGAGATCAACGTACTAAGACCGACTATCAAGTACCTGCCATCCAAATATTGCAAGCCATGGGAGACTTGGGGATAGAGAGCTGTACGGTAACAAATATGAGAGCTTACGTTGGAACCTATGCAGCACCAGCTTCTGCTGCCCTCATATATTGGGTGTTCGGGCATGGCACAGATCATGCCAAGGTTAAAGAAATCGCCGATTTAGTCTTCAAACTGATAAAAGAGGAAAAGAAGAAATAATGCTCTCAGAGGTATCAGACAGCACTAATACCAAGAACAAATTCTCCGCACATCAGCTGATCGACGAGCTCACAACAGCTGAGTTCCACCCGCACAACACCTGTTGGGCAAGCGCACATCAGCTGTTGTGCGGATCACGATACTATACATTCGGAAGACAGATACTATATTTTCCGACAACTTCAACTATATTTCTGGAAGGCTTTTCCTATCCCCAACTACCCCATCTTCACCTCAAAGGCAACGTGCGTCATCGAGGATATAACTCGCAGAATCTTATACTTATCCTTGGTTTGAGGAGGAACTGTGAGCCATTCACCTGAGGATAACTCGATTTGACCAGCATATCTATTGCTAGCAGTGACGATAGGCTTGTCGGCAACTTTCAGGTTGGTTCGCTTCACCTTATCTATACCTATATGCTCCACTACATCCCTGAATGTATGGAGAGGATCAGACGAGAGAATGACCGTACCATCAGAGAAGCATACCTCCAACTTTGTTTTCTTCTTGCGAGTATTACCCTTCCTTGCATTATCGCTAGTAGAGAAAGACTCAAAGTCACCTATTTCCACGGTAACATCTATCTCCAACTGGGCGATAATAGACTTCAACTGCATGAGCTTCTGTTTCGTATCACCCTGTGCCATCAGATACCAACCATCCACGATTTCCTTAGTCCACTGAGCATAACGAGGATTTATCTCCTGACTGACCAATGGAACATGACAACTCTCCATATTGAGCGATGCCACTCGTTTCACTCCGATTTTAGCGATAACCTCTATCATCGTCACCGTGGCACTGACATCACAAATAACAGTACCATCATCAGCAAAGGTTACTTTCAGGCGTTGCTTCTTAGCACGGAGTCGTTTGTCCTCATCCACCCGATTCACCTTTGTTTTCTTATCAAATGCATCCTCATTTAATGTCCATCCAGAGAAATCAGCTTTGCCATCATCTCCCACAGGAAAAGAAATAGAAACGACATTGCCAGTTCGCTCTGCCTCCTCCATCTCCAAGCGAGCCTTTTCCATCATTTCCTCAAAAGCCAATTGCTTCTTCGATTTTTTCTTTTCTTTCGTTGGCATAGCCTCTTCTGATTTCTGTGAGGAATCAGTAGGGAAAAGCTCTCCCTCCGATGGTGCTATCCCGAAGAAAGCATCATCGAAGAGAGACATCTCTTGATATTGAGGTTTACTTTTCTTTGCCATAACAACAGATATGTTTTACAATTCCACGCTATCTATGCGGAACTTCAGCAGACCTGCAGGCACTTTAGCCATCACCTCATCACCAGCCTTCTTACCCAAGAGAGCCTTGGCGATAGGTGACTTGATGGAGATTTTGCCTGTATGAAGGTCTGCCTCGTGGGGATTTACGATGGTGTAAGTCATACTGCACTTGTTGGCAAGATTGGTAATCTTCACCTTGCTCAACAATCCCACGGTATCATCCTTCAGGAGAGACTTGTCGATGACACGGGCATTCTCCAAAATCTTCTGCTTAAAACTGATGCG
>CAVKNU010000368.1:0-3695 GCA_963657465.1 Lachnospiraceae bacterium | reverse complement strand
GCAACATGATGCTTGCCGCCCACTCCATCGGTCTCTCCTCTTGCTGGATTAACCGAGAGGACGTGATGTTTGCAAGCGAGGAGGGCAAGCAGATGATGAAGGATTGGGGATTGCCAGAGGGCTTGATGGGCGTAGGAGCCTTGTCACTCGGCTACGCCTCTGCTCATCCTCACACCGTGAAGCCTCGCAAGGAGGATTACTATCGCATCATCAAATAAAGAAGAATATAGTACTTGTGATTATAGTTCACACACAGTATGGTGAGCAATAATCAACAAAAAGTGGTGACGGTGACAGTGACAGTTCAAAATTCCGCAACTCCCCTTCGAGGGAAAAAGGGTAAAAGAGAAAGTTTATATTTATATATATAAATATAAAAATATAATATTAACAATTCTTTACTTTTACTCTTCATGCAAAGCCCCCTACACAGAAAGGAGGGGGAAGTGCGGATTTTTGAACTGTCACTGTCACCGTCACCATTTCTAAGCATTCTGTTCTTTCCAACAAATGGCTTGATGACTTTTTGAAATACACGGTCAAACACATAGGATTATGGTTCGCAACTCATAGCTTTCTCCATCACAAAACTATGAGTTATGGAAATCGCTCCTTATCACACGCTGAAATTTGGTGGTTAAAGAAAAAAGCAGTACTTTTGCAACCGAAATTACAAAAATACTGCTTTGTGAAAAGCATTTCGTTTCTTTGCGAAAAGAACAATCTTTTGCTTTGTGAAAAGCATCAACTCTTGGGAAAGAGTTTACTACAGCTCCACCTTAGCCAAGACCTTATCGGTAGCACCCGACAGACTTGCCACGAAAGCACCAGCCTTTTCGCCCGAAGACTTCAAGAAAGCGGCATCGTTCATGAATGAGTTCATCAAGCCCTCGAACTCCTCGAAGTTGTGAATCTCGAATCCACCGCCCGACTTCAACAAGCCCTGAGCCTCCTGGAACTTCTTGTTGTTAGGACCGAAGATAACAGGCATATTCCATACCGCCGCCTCCAAGGTATTGTGAATGCCGACACCGAAGCCACCGCCCACGTAGGCTACATCGCCATAGTGGTACATGCTGCTCAACAAGCCGAAGCAATCGATAATCAGCACGTCAGCCTCAGCGGCTTCCTCAGGAGAGATCTGGGTATAGCGCACCACCTTCTTGCCCTCAATCTTCGAGAGAATGAACTTCAAGTGCTCCTCGCCTATCACATGCGGAGCTATCAGCAAACGCCACTCCTTGTGCTCATTGAAGAATCGGATAAAGATTTCCTCGTCTGGAGGCCAAGAGCTTCCTGCCACGAAGACCTTATAATCTTTAGCGAAGGCATCACAGATAGGCAACTGCTTAGCCGCTTCCTTAATCTGCAACACACGGTCGAATCGAGTATCGCCCACGACATCCACCTCCGTGATTCCGATGCCTTCGAGCAAACGCTTGCTCTCCTCGTTCTGCACAAAGAATCTCGTGAAGCACTTCAAGACATTGGCATAGCTCCTGCCATACCACTTGAAGAACACCTGCCCAGGGCGGAAGATGCTGCTCACGCTATAGGTCGGGATATTGCGATGCTTGAGGATATGAAGGAAGTTGCTCCAGAACTCGTACTTGATGAAGAAAGCCATCACAGGGCGCACCAAGCGAAGGAATCGGATGGCATTCAAGCGAGTGTCTATCGGCATATAGCAGATGATGTCAGCACCCTCGTAGTTCTTGCGCACCTCATAACCCGAAGGCGAATAGAAGGTCAGCAATATCTTGTACTCGGGATGCTCCTTGCGGATGCGCTCCATCAAAGGCCTGCCCTGCTCAAACTCGCCCAACGACGCCGCATGAAACCACACGTACTTGGCATGAGGATCCACCTTCTGCTTCAATATCTTGAAAGCCTCTCGCTCACCTCGCCACATCTTGCGCACCTTCTCATTGAAAAGGCTTGCCACGGCGATGCCGAAAAGGACGAAATAGATTACGATATTGTAAATCATATCGCTTATATTGAGTTTAAGTTTATACCAAAAGGTTTACAGCCCATAGTCTCTAGAACCATAAGCCATAAACCTTTACTTAATATCTTTAACCGAGAACCTCGATAGCCTTGCGAAGACGCTTCAAGGTCTCCTCCTTGCCGAGGAAGGCAGAGATGTCGAACATGCCAGGGCCCTTGCCCTCACCCACGAGAGTCAAGCGGAAGGCGTTCATCACATCACCGAGCTTATAGCCCTTGTCCTCCACCCACTTCATCACGATAGGCTCCTGCCCCTCGATAGAGAAGTCGTCGATGCCCTCGAGCACCTCAGCGAGTTCGGTCATCTGCTGTGCAGAATATTCCTTCCAACGCTTCTTCACGGTCTTGGCATCATACTCCGTAGGAGGGATGAAGAAGAATGAGCACAATGACCACAACTCATAGACGAAGTTCACACGGTCCTTCATCATGTGTACCACCTGTTTTACACGGTCCAAGCTCTCCTCCACACCATTGTTGGCAACGATAGGAGCAAAGAGATTGGCAATCTCGTCATCGTTCTTCATGAGGATGTACTCGTGGTTGAACCAGATACCCTTCTTGAAGTCAAACTTGGCACCTGCCTTAGAGCAACGAGAGATGTCGAATGCCTTCACCAACTCATCGAGTGAGAAGATTTCCTGCTCAGTGCCAGGATTCCAACCGAGGAGAGCCAAGAAGTTGACCACAGCCTCTGGGAAGTAACCGCTCTCACGATAGCCCGAGCTGACCTCACCCGTCTTAGGGTCGTGCCACTCCAATGGGAAGACAGGGAAACCGAGACGGTCGCCATCACGCTTAGAGAGCTTGCCCTTGCCCTCTGGCTTCAACAACAATGGAAGGTGAGCAAAGCGAGGCATGGTATCCTCCCATCCGAAAGCCTGATAAAGAAGCACATGCAAAGGAGCACTAGGCAACCACTCCTCACCACGAATCACATGTGAGATTTCCATCAAGTGGTCATCTACGATGTTAGCCAAGTGATAGGTAGGCAACTCGTCAGCACTCTTGTAGAGCACCTTGTCGTCGAGAATGTCGCTCATCACCTTCACGTCGCCACGAATCATATCGTTGACATGAATCTCCTGTCCTGGCTCAATCTTGAAGCGCACGGTGTATTGCTTGCCGTCAGCGATGAGCTGGTCAACCTCCTCCTTAGAGAGGGTCAAGGAGTTGCGCATCTGCATACGAGTGTGCGCATCATATTGGAAGTTTTGGATTTCATTGCGCTTAGCCTCCAACTCCTCAGGAGTATCGAAAGCGATGTAAGCTTTGCCATTGTCGAGGAGCTGCTGTACATATTTCTTATAGATGTCTCTGCGCTCGCTCTGGCGATAAGGTCCATGCTCACCACCGAAGCTCACACCCTCGTCAAACTTGATGCCGAGCCACTTGAAAGATTCCAAGATGTATTCCTCTGCTCCAGGCACGAAACGATGAGAATCGGTATCCTCGATGCGGAATACAAGCTCACCTCCATGCTGGCGAGCAAACAAATAATTATACAGTGCGGTACGAACACCGCCGATGTGAAGAGCACCTGTAGGACTAGGTGCAAAACGTACTCTTACTTTTCTATCTGCCATGTCTTTTTATAGCTATTTTTTAATTTTTCTGCAAATTTACATCTTTTTTTGCGATTATAATAGTTTTTTTTCGTATTTTCGCAAAGTAAAACGAAAAAA
>CAVKNU010000367.1:0-3720 GCA_963657465.1 Lachnospiraceae bacterium | reverse complement strand
ACGGGTATAATCTCAGCCCAGACAAACGTCCGAGCACCCCCACGGCCTTGCGGCCTTACTTAATGTAATGTCAAGTGCAAAGTTACGGCAAAAAAACTTGCGCCCAAAAGCATAGCCGCCATTTTCCCCTGCTTTTGGTTTTATTTAACGCTGCCACAAACATTCAGGTAATTATTCGGCAATATGTTTTTCGGTATTCCCTACCTCTGCATCTTGCTCACAATTCACGCCTGAATTGTAAATTTGCAAGTTCACGTTAGTTTATTTGTTGCTTTTGCTTTGATTTTCGCATTCTTTCCTGTATTAGAATGTGGGGGGGGGGGGGAAGGAACTCTTGCAACTTTTTCCCCCATTGAACCATTATGGACTTGACGGTCTCGGTATTTCTCCTTACCTTTGCCAAAAAGAATACATTATTCAAAAGTGATAGAAACGAAAATAGAATTAACAACTAACATTTTTAAGCGTATGAAACGATTATTGTCTCTGCTATCTTTGTGGCTGGTGAGCTTGGGTATCGTCTGGGCAGCCAAGGTAGATTTCAAGGTGACAGGTGTGCAGTCGGGCGATGTGGCTACAGTGTCTATCGGCTCGGATGCTTATTTGGCAACCATGGAAGTGTCGGGCGATGGAAGTTATTCTTTCGACCAAGTGCCTGTGGGCAAGATGTTCTTGAAGATAGAGGCTTCGGGCTACAATCTGCCGAAGGCTTTGACCATCGTTGTGAATGAGGATGGAAGCATAGAGCCGATGGTGGCTCAGACCTTGGCGATTACCAAGATGGACGATGACCCTAATACCTGGACGCACTCTTGGCAAGAGGATGGCAGTCTTTCGGGTTATACTACCACGACGACTATCAACAAACGCCCAGAGTTGGAGTTCTTGGGCAAGAAGATTGTGCCTGCTGATGTGCCAAGCGTGGGGATGCTCTACCAAAACTATCGCATCATCCTTTCGGATGAGGGCAAGAAGTGGACACAGGAGTATGCTTATCGTTTGTATGAGACATTGAAGACTATACCTTATAATATAGGTGGGGGGGGGTATTCCAAGTTTATCTTGACGGAAGACAAGATAGACGATGACATCAAGATAGAGGCTTCGGGCGATTCTCGTATTGTGGCCATCGGTGAGGATGCGTTCTATTATGCCAATCCTTTCTTGGTAAATCTTGATGGCGTGCGTGGTCGTTTTTTCTCCAAGCGGTTGCATCATGCCCTCGTCAACTATGCTACCAATTTTGGTGAGGATGAAGGACAGGTGAACCAAATCTTGACACAGCGATTCGGTTGTACGATGGAAGTGCCAGACTACAAGGCGTTGACGGCTGGTATCACGAATGAGGACGAAAATCATTTCCAAAAATTCATACCTTCTGAACGTGTTGCGATTATTAATATGTTTGAGGAGTTGCCTGATGGCTATCATCAGACTCCACATCTTAATTATTTGGTTCGTCGATTGAATGGGCATCTGCATCCTCTACATCCAGATGCAGCAGCTGTGTCTTGGTGTGTAGATAATGGATATATTGAGTTTATGGATAAAGCTTTTGGTGGTAATAATCAACAATTTGATACACAACGTCTGATTCTCCACGAGAAAACTCACTTCTTGTGGGCGTATTCGATGTCTGATGAGATTAAGAATGATTGGATTAAGATTGGTGGCTGGTTTAAAGACCCTAATGCAGGTAGTGGTTGGTCAACAACAAAAGATGTAGAGTTTGTTTCTCAATATGCACATGGGATAAATCCGGATGAAGATATGGCTGAGTCGGTGGCTTATTATCTAAAAGATCCTGAGAAATTAACAGCTCGTGCCTTGGAAAAATATGAGTTTATTCGTGACCGTATCATGAATGGTACTCGTTATATCTCCAAGATTCCTGACCATCTCACCTTTGAGGTACTGAATCTGAATCCAGACTATGATTATCCTGGAAAGATTAAACGATTGGATGTGAAAGTTGAAGGTGCACCTGAAGAAGATAAGAAAGTAACAGTCGAGATAGAGTTGAATCATATAGATGGCTTTCAAGATGGTGCAGCCTATGCTTTTACGAGAATAAGTTCTCCGGAATTCTTGGATACAGATGGAAATGTAAAAAGCCAATTTTATGATATGTGGTTGGATCCTGTTGATGGAAATTCACATCTATTAAGGGGCACAATCACAATAAGCAAGTTCTCTAAGGCTGGATATTGGACAATATCTGATATTTCTGTTAATGACATTCAAGGCAATCAACGTTTTGAAGGACGTAATGATGTCGTTTGGAATATGTATGTCAACAATCCTTTGGAAGATTTGGAATCACCAAAGTATGAAAGCGGAAGTTTGCAATATACAGTGACTGAAACAATCATTGAAGGTCATAAGGTACAAAAACTGAATGTCAAGTTCAAAGTGTCTGATAATGTTGGAATAGAAAGTGGCGCCCTTCGTTTGGCTAAGGGCGGTGACACCTACTCATATGGTGACCAATGGGGATGTTGGGATCCGAATACGAATACACTATCAATAGATTATCTTATCACGGAATACTATCCTACGGCAGATTATTATGTAGAGTTCTTTGATGTCTGTGACTCAGCGCAAAACGTTACGAGTGTTTGCTTCTCAGATTATCCTGAGCATGAGAAACGAAAGAGCATACATATCGTCACAGAAAATCCTGATACAGAAGCGCCGACAATAGACTTAAATAGAATTTCTGTATATGCGGAACCAACTCATCCCGAAGCTCCAGATGGAGAAACTAAGGTAACGATTAATTATTATGCTCGTGATGATAAGTCAGGATATGATATTGGTTATTATACCTTGCTTGACCCACAAGGAATTGGGCATAGTGAATATCACTATATTCCTGGAAGAGGAGCCATGTTCTTTGATGGAGACCCTACCGTTTGGAAGCGATATACAATCAATTGTGTGTTGCCGCAAGGTTCTGCACCTGGCATTTGGGGATTGGCCTCATTGAGATTAAAGGATAAGGCGAAGAATGAGCGAACCTACAACTTCGTAGAAACTCTTATCTTCGAACCTGATGACAACCTTGATGATTACATTCTCCTCTCTGACATCAAGGATGATGAACTGACCTTGAAGATGACCAAGACGGAAGGCAATGGATATAGCTATGGCTATCGCATCATCAATGAAGATACAGGTGAGGAAATCAGTGGTGAGATGACGGCACGCACTACCACTCAGGCTCGCTTGACAAGGGCTTCTGACGCTTCGGTCACAGATGCCGATTACGCGGCTATCATCGACTTGTCCAAATTGTCGGATGGCAATTGCATTGCGATTGTACAAGTAAAGGATGGTGACGGCAAGGCTGTGGCTGTGAGAAACACTCGCTTTGTGAAGGGCAATGCCACGAGTATAGACAAGATTGATGCTGGTGAGTACGATAAACTTACCCCTATCTACGACTTGCAAGGTCGCAAGATTACGACTCCTGCTAAGGGTGTTTATATCCAGAATGGCAGAAAGTTTGTGGTGAAGTAAGATGTTTTTATGATAAAAAGTAGTGGGTGTATTGTTGGCCTTAATAATACATCCACTACTTCGCTTTTATTAAAGGTTGGTTAGTTTGATTAAATTTAGTTCTTATAATGGATAAGTTTTTTGAAAAGTTATCTCTATATAATATTCTTGCTGTCCGCTAAAACTTTTTGAACCCGTAAAAAGAAAGGGCTGGATTCC
>CAVKNU010000366.1:0-3795 GCA_963657465.1 Lachnospiraceae bacterium | reverse complement strand
CATTGCCCGATGACGTGTTGTTTCTTACTTTCATTCCTGCCTCTCGCCATTTGCTCGATGCACTGCTGATGATGCCTCGCTTGTTGGCGGTCTGGTAGGTATTGGTCGATGCCAACAGTTCCTTGGTCTTGTTGGCATTCGACATCTGTACCAGTTGCTTCACAAGCGTTTCGTTCTGCTTTGCCACGTCTGCGTAAATCTGCAAGTACATCTTCTTACGCTTGGCATTGGGCATATAGGCATCCTTGGTGGCTTTGATGGCTGTCTCATAGACATGATAGTATTCTGTCCAGCGTAGCTTGTCACCGATGGATCCGCCTACAGGCAGGATGCGGTCGATGTTGCTCTTGAAAACATTCATCTTGCTGTTGATTTTGCTTCCTTCCACTTTCCAGGCGAGATCAATATGACGGTCTGCCATATTCAACGCCTCAATCTCAGCTCTCTTAGTCAAGGCTGAGTCGATGGCTTCGGCATATTCCACTTGATTGTAAGCTCCGATTCCTGCCGTGGTACGAAAACCGAGTTTGTTCTTGCTGGCAGCCGATTTCTTGTAACTGTTGTGTAGTAACTGATAGTACAAATCTGGTGACAGACTTCCGCTTCCTGTCTCCATCACCGTTATCTGGTTCTTCTTTGCACTGTCGTGGTTGTAGGTCACATAACTCTGGGCGTTGCCTGTCATGGCTATCCCCATCATCAGCAATATGGCTCCTGTTTTTGTATTTTTTCTATCCATGTCTATACCTTATTATATATGTGGGTTATAAATTCATCTCTTGACTAATATCCAAGTTTTCCTGCCACTCGCCATCGTCCGAAAGCATCCTCCAAAATTTGCTGCTTGGTTTTGGTTCGATATACCTTTTCTTTCCAATAACCTATGCGCACTTGGATGTACCGCCATGACTCGAAATAGCTTTTGTTCAGATGCTTCTCTATGTTGTCCAGCGAGGTGTTGATGCTTTCCAATACCACAAGCAAGTCTGCCGTGGAACACGCTGCAGCTCCTGTGGCATACAGTATCAAGTCACTCACGCTCTTGTAGAGGTATTCGCCTTCCTTGGCGATGTTCTCGATGGCTCGTCTGTTGATGCCTATCAGTATGGTGTCGGCAAGCGAAATGCGTTTTCGCTTGATGACCTTCTCGTTGTAGTCATCCAACAGTTTCTTGTAGTCCGATATTCTGTCGCTCACACTTTCATAAGTGGAATACACGTTCAGACTGGTTCGCAAACTCTGATACAGCACATCTATCACATCGAACGCCCTCGTGTATTTGTCAAGGTCAACGTTCAGTTCCTTGTATGCCTTGGTCTCGTCCTTGCTGTAACTGTGCAATAGTTTATTGCTGTATTCCAAAGTGCTTCTTGCAAGCAACAGGCTCCGCTGTTTCTTATGGTCATTGATGTAGGCTTCCACACTGGCAACATCAAATCCCCATTGGGCGAATGTTTTAGAGGGGAGGGTGAGGAGCATGACGGCTATCAGCAATGCTCTCACTATGCCCATGCGTCTTTTCATGCTCACTGACCCTGCATCCCTCTCCGCTGCAACAGCCTTATATTCGTTTCTATCTCTCATTTTCATTATCTTCATCATTAAACTTGCCGTGATAGTCATCTGAGTGTTTGGTGTCGGCAGCTTTCCTTAACCAACGTTTCTTGCATTTCTCCACCAGTGTCAACCGTCGTCCTTCGTCAGCATTGATATGTGGAGCGATATCCATCAGCACGTCGATGATGTTGCGCTTGTAGTGCATCATCTTCTCCAACGATACCAAGTCTGCGTATATCTTCGTGATTCTGCTGTCCACCTCTCTGGCTATCTCTAACCTGTCACTCGACCATAGCAGATGATAGGTATCATCCGTGCTGTTGTCATCTGCAGGTGCACTCTTGGCATATTCGGTGGTTATCTTGCACGACGGATATTCCTGTGCTATTTCCGATATGCGTTTGTTCACCTCGTCCGCCTTCTCCTGCTCGGTCTTGCTTGGGTCAAGCGTTATCACATCCACTACCGAGGTGTTGGTGTATTCCGATGTCAGCTCCCAACTGATCTGCAGAATAGCTCTGTGTATCTTGATGCCCAAGAAATATTTCGGCTTTCGGGCTATCTTCAATGTTGCCTTGAAGGTGATGATGCCGTTGATGTTGGGCATGGTGGCTTTTCGGATATAGGTATAGCCGTTCCAAGTTCCTTCTCCTTGCCAACTTAGGTTGTAGGCACTCTTACAGTCGTTCATGATGGCTGGTATGCGATAGTAGTCATCGGTTGCCACGTCATTGTCCTTTCCTGCCTCTGCCTTGGCTTCCTCTATGTCTTTCTGCTTTTGTTGCCATGTTGCCAGTTCCTTGTTCAGTTGGTCGATGGTCGCCTTGTTCTTGTTGTATTGCTCCCGATACTTGGCTGCGTCTTCCACGCTCGCATTGGCGATTTGCTTGATGAGTGTCTTGTTCTCTGCCTCCAACTGGCTGATTTGTGACTGCAAGGAGGCTACCTTGGCATTGGCTTCCTGCTCTTGCTTATATAGGTCAGAGAGGTCGAGGTTGTTCTCTGTCACCGAGGTTGTCATGGCGCATTTCTTGCTGTGGTCATTCAGCGAACCACCACAACTCCTGCACTTGTATTGTGTGGTGCCTTGTCCAAGTTGCACGCCATCACTACATGTTACGCTGATGGTCACGCTCTCGCATCCCTTCAGTTTGGTGGCATCGGTTGCCTGATAATAGTTGCGTGCATCACTGCCTATATAGTAGGTATAGCCCTCCTCGTTGTCATTCCACTCGCTCAATCGGGCTTGCAGTTGTGCCTTGAATGTGTTCAAGTCCATCGAATAGGAATCAAAGACCGCCTCATACACTTCTTCCACCTTGTTCCAACTCTTGTACACCTGTATCTCGTAGGCGTATGCCTTCTGTTTCTGTCCTTTCTTGTTGGATATGATATAGGCGTTCATCCAATAGTCGATGCTGTAGGTAAATCCGTCGTTCTGGTTGTTGAGTTGCTGTACCCTCGACCTTGACCACCCTGCGTGGTTCTCCGAATTTTGCATGATGGCTTCCCTCTGGGTGCTGTTTGGATAGAAGTTGGCATCCGTGGTATTGATTCTATACCAGTGGTCACCTTTCAGTATGCTGTTGTCATCGGTGGGTGGCACATAGTCGCATAGTTTTTCCCTGCCTTGGTCTCGTCGGGCGATATACCATCTCTGCGTGTAGTAGTTACCAGCCGTCTCGTCCAGATAGTCGGTCATCCATGAGGTCAGGTTATAGTTGGCGAGAGAGAATAGTCCTGCCACGTTGTCCTTGCCTCCAATCATGCCCAACAGGGTGTTGCCCACGCTCTTGTCCAGACTTTTGAACAGCGAGGAGTAGTTGTCCACGATGTCGATGGCTGCTCCAAGTTTGCCTTGGAAGAGGTCGTTGAACTGGCTGCTCTGCAACAATGTGTTGCCGATATTGTTCATTCCTGCTCCTGCAAGGTTGGCTCCTGCCTTATACAGGTTGTCGATGTCCGCTTTCAGATTGTCCACGGTAAAATTGCCAGGCACCTTCGAGAGGTCATCCAGCATCTTCTTCCAATCCACATTGCCAATCTCCGAAAGTTTCAGAATGGCTGCTATCTCCTGGTTGATTTGCAGAAAGGCGATGTCCGAGAAGGTGAGGGTGCTGTTTGTCACCACGCTCTCAAACTGCATACACAGGTTCTTGGTGTCATCGCATATTTTCACTAAGTAGGTTCCCCAATACAGGGCGGTCTGCGGACTTTTCAACATCATTCCTGCCACCG
>CAVKNU010000365.1:0-3883 GCA_963657465.1 Lachnospiraceae bacterium | reverse complement strand
TGGCACCGACGGACATCCTCTGCCTCGTGCCGAGGCGAATCGGGATTACATTAAAGGTGGGGTCTAAAAAAAATAAAATCCATCAAAGTCACCGGCGCACATATACAAACCACGCCAATTTATTTCCGAACACGGATAAAAGGGATTAAACGGATAGGCTCGTGCTAAACCAATGGTCACCGGCGCAATGCGGAATGGGCCAACGGGCGCAATAGCCAAAGCAAGCCGTAGTAGTGTGCAGCGTCCCCGCTGCACGCTACTACGGCTTGAACAAGGGACAGGTACCTCCTACCCGTTGAACAAAGCTATAGCATTAAAATGGACAGAAAAGTTTGGCGGTGTGAGGGGAATAATGTAACTTTGCATTATAAATCGTTACCAAACAGAAAGCTTTGGAGACGGGCTTCAAATGCCCCAAAGATTTGTCCTTGGATTACAAGGGGTTTTAAGATTGATTGCTTATGTGCAAATATGAAGATATAGAAGGTTGGCGACTCTCTAACGGCAAGTCCATCGGAGAAATAAATAATGCCGTGCACGACGAGGTGGAATGTATCTACCTTGAGGCGTGGGCGAAAGGCATTTCCGTACCCTATTTCGAGGGGGAGAAGATATTTCTCGCCCATCCGGACGGAAGCGACGATGAAGTAAACTTCGACATGAAGACAAGGAAATACACCATAGTCCGACAGGTGGCATCGCCAAGAAAGGGAAAAATGGGATACTTGCTAAGGGCTTGCGCCCTGCGTGAGTGATATCTCCCACGGAATCCACAGAGAACACAGAAGGTTTTCTTTTTCCGAACACGGATATAAGGGATTAAGCGGATAAGCTGCGCCACTATCGACATTGTCAAATACGCATGATTTTTGGTTGAACAAAAATCCGTGCAATCCTAATTATCCGTGTTCAAAATAAAATACGATACGATATGATACCAATATTATTGACGGCCTCGGTGGATACGCGGGGCATGAAGGGAGCGAAGTTTGCTGCTGAGGAACGGGAGAAGATGTATGTGGACACACTGAACTACTACATCACTGACCTCGGACGGAGACAGGGGCAGCAGTTTACGCTCGTCTTTGCTGAGAATTCGGGATGGCGGAAAGAGTCGGTAACGGGGAAGCTGCTGTCGGCTGACAATGTTACGGTGGAGTATGAAGCACTCGACCCGTCACTCTTCGACCAGACGAAGGGAAAGTCGTACAACGAGATGCTTATCCTTGACCTCGTCTCTGCCAGGAACCGCAGCATACAGAAGGCCGGGGGCTTCTTTAAACTGACGGGACGCTTCCCGATACTGAACCTCTATAGCCTTATGAAGGAAGTAGACCACCGATTCGGGGGGGGGCAATTTACGGCTATACCAGGACTGCAAGGACCACAAGGTGTATGAATGGCTGCACTTGCCGATAAACGGTCATGCGGCGGAGTGTAGGTACTATGCCGTGGGCATGGCGTTCTACGACGAGTTCATACGTGGGAAGTACCGTATGCTGAACGACTTCGAGGGTCGCAGCGTGGAGTGGTTCTTCCTGCAGGTGATACGCGAGCACAAGCATGAGGCTGGTGTGCGCGGTCGCTTCCGCACGCAGGCTCACTTGACGGGAGCTGGAGGTCACTCGCTGGGCAAGGGCGTGTCGTTCTTCTACTCCACGGACAACGACAGCGCAGTGATGCGGTTCAAGCGCGGCGTGAGGCAGACGCTCAGATGGGTGATGCCGTGGTGGTGGGTGTGATTTGGAAGTCTCCCATGGAATCCACAGAGAACACGGAATATTCTTTCTTTTCCGAACACGGATAACCCGAATAACACGGATTTTCCTTTTTCATGAACATGAAACAACGTTCGGCGGCCGAAGGTAAGTCAATTATCATAAATTTATATTGATGTTGCTTGTGTGCAATTTGTGGTTCATCCATTGAGATTCGTGTTATTCTGAGTAATAAAATAGGCTGTGGGATTGGCGAATTGAAATAAAAGATGTACCTTTGTATTATAATTGCGAGAAATAAAGGAAATGGAAATGACAAAATTGAAGGTAGAGCACTTTGGACCGATAAAGTCTGTTGATGTCAGCTTCGGCGACTTGAATATTCTGATAGGCCCACAGGCAAGCGGAAAGAGCTTGTTCTTGGAACTGTTCAAGTTGGTCATGGACAAGAGTTACATCGCTGAAATTTTGCGTAAGTACAACTATATACTGCCAAAGTCTGACGCTAATCCTATACTGGACTATTATTTTGGAGAAGGATTGCATACTTTGTTTACTGCGGATACGGACATAACATTATGTGACAGAAAATTTTCTGTCTCTGATTTGCTGAAGTCTTCCAAGAGCAAAGAGAGTCCGAAGGAGTCCGTTTTTTATATTCCAGCCCAACGTATATTGGGTATTGCTGACGGCCGTCCGAAGAACTTTATGGAGTTTGACGGCTCTGCCCCATTTGTATTGAAAAACTTCAGCGAGACCCTGCGTGTATTCATACAGGGCGGTTTGGGCAATCCTGACGTGATATTCCCTATGCGCAACCGTCTGAAGGGTGCGGTAAAGGACTCCATCGATGAGTCGGTCTTCCATGGAGCAAAGGTGGTAATAGACCAGAGCTCCGGGCAAAGGAAGATGAAGCTGAGCGTAAACAACGTGAGTCTTCCCTTTATGACGTGGAGTGCCGGACAGAAGGAGTTTATGCCTCTTCTGCTGGCGATGTACTGCCTGTCGGGACCTCCTACTTCCGTTATCAACAAGGATGACTACAAGTGGGTAATAATAGAGGAACCGGAAATGGGGTTGCACCCTCGTGCCATACAGACCGTCATCTTGGAAATAATAGAGCTGATGCAGGCCGGATACAGAGTAGTAGTTTCTACTCATTCCCCTACATTGCTGGAGTTTGCTTGGGTGTTTGAATCGCTTAAGAATTTGCCTGAGGAAAGTTTCAGAAGTGCTCTTTGCGAATTGTTTGACTTAGCCAAGGGGGGAACGGCTGCCAAGGTGTTGAATGGGTTGAAAGGAAGGAAACTGAAGACCTACTTCTTCTCGTCGGACGGCGGTGGGGTGATGTCTACCGACATCTCTTCGTTGGACGTGGCAAATGAGAATCCGCTGATTGCAGAATGGGGCGGACTGTCCGCTTTCTCTGGCAAGGCTTCGGAAGTGGTCGGAAAGTATTACAAAGAACCCGAACTATGAGATGAAGAAGAAAAAAGCGGAACAACAACACGTGAATGTCTTTCAGTCGGCGGTAGACAGTATTGCGGATTTGAAGGACGGCTACCGCAAGGGCTTGCAGGCGTTGAAGGGAAATTCTGCAAAGGTGTCAGCAAGCAACACGCAGGAGCTTTTGGGGAGTGTGGACATAGACGAATGTACGAAGAAGCGTTACCCTACGGCATCGAGATGGGATTATGCGATAGGATATGCTAGGAAGGCATGGTTCGTCGAGGTGCATCCCGCCAATACGAGCAATGTGCAAGAGATGCTGAAGAAGGTACAGTGGCTTGAGGGGTGGCTCAAGAAAGAGGGCAGACCGCTAGCGGACATAAGGAACGATTCCCTTTATTATTGGATTCCCTCGGGCAAGATGTGCATCTTAAAGAATTCCCCGCAATATAGGAGTTTGGCAATGTACAAACTTAAGATTACAAACTGTCCCTTTGTCTTGAAAAAGGAAGAGTAAGCATAAATACCTTATTATATATATATGAGCAATACGATAGCCGCCATTATCCTTACGAAGGATGAGGGCAAGCACATAGAGCGTTGTATCGGGTCGCTGAAGGGGGTGTGTGACGAGGTGTTCGTCATAGACTGCTTCAGCAAGGACGATACGCGGCAGAAGGCGGAAGCCTTGGGTGCGAAGGTGTATGAACATCCGT
>CAVKNU010000364.1:0-4015 GCA_963657465.1 Lachnospiraceae bacterium | reverse complement strand
AGAAGACGGGCGAAGTAATCTTGAAGATTGCCAACACCAGCACTGAGCATACCACTGCCAAGGTAAGTATCAATGGCAAGGCTATCTCTGATGGTAAGTTGATCCGTCTCTCTGCCAAGAATGGTTTGGAGGAGAACACCATCGACAATCCTACCAACGTTTACCCTGTGGAGAGCTTCATCACCACTCAGAAAAACGGTGTAGAGGTGGAAATTCCTGCTAATTCACTCAATATTTTGAGATTAAAGTAAGTAGTACTTACTTGGAAGACCAAGTAGTACTGATATAAAAAAGAAGTAGTACTGCCCCATCAAGGTAAGTACTACTTCTTTGCTGTATTAAGACAATTTACTCATCAAACAAATCATCCATCATAAGCTGTACTTGTATTTTTTTGAAACTTTTGGAGTTATAAACTCTGGCAAGATTGCTATACACGGTTATATATATTCAAGGTATGTGCGAAAAAGGAAGCAGGAAAGTTTTTGAAAAAATCTTTTGAAAAAAGTTGGGAGTTACTTGAAAAAATCGTAACTTTGCAGCCGAAATAAGTAACTGATTATGAATATGGAGAATAAAAACATTTGGCACAATGCAGCAAACAGCCTTCTGTTTGCCAATGCCTTGCCTTTTGCTCGCCCTAATGGGGGGGGGTAAATTTTGCTCTCTAATATTCACTTCCCTTATCTGCTTTTTCTCTCCTAGAAATGGGCTTATCCTAAGTCCATTTGCCTCGCTGTGCCCTTTATATTCTAACCCTCGTTAACAAAAAGGAATATGGAAGAAGTAAAGATTGACTATATGAAGCAGTCACAGTTTGGCGAGGGAAAAAACAAACTATGGTTTCTGAACGACTTAGACAAGATTTTGTTTGGAGACGGGGATTGGTATGCTCCTACAGCTGATGAAGAAGAGAACACAAAAACGGTTCGCATCAGAAAATACATGTCGTTGGAGAATGCCCTCAACCTGCTAGATACAGAAGAACTATATTTAGCCAATCCTACAGTTTGGGCAGATTCATTCGAAAGCCTCTTCATTCAGGCTAAATACGAAAAGGAGCCAGGCAACATTCAGCATTTCAATGATTTATTGCCCGAATCTAAGCACCTTTATTGCACATGCTTTACGAGTGGTTATCAAAGTGATGCACAATGGAGCATGTACAATGATGGCGAGATTGGCATCATGATAGATTTCGATGCCAAAAAGCTATTCGAGAAACTCTCTCAAAATCAATCAGACCTATATATTGGCAAAGCGAAGTATATAGAGGGTGGTTGGCAAGCAGCCAGAAACTTAGATTCCACAACTCGACAAATCATAAAAGACACTCATCACAAAAATCATTCGACCTGTACGGTTGAAAAATATTTTGATGGTCAAGTATCGAAGTCGGGCATGAATTTCAAGGCTTCATTTAAAGAACCTATTAAGTTATAAATTAAAAAATATAAAAAAATGGTGCGGATTTAAGGGTGTTTGGAAAAATAATCGTATCCTTAACCCGTCTGCCCTATAACCGAAAGCCCGGAAGGGGCATGGGTGGGCAGACCTATACATAAGAAAAGGCGTAACTGTACGCTTTGATTTTGACTGGTTAGAACTTCGCAACTTCAACTGTCTGTCAAGAACAAAGCAATGCAGAACGCCTCATGAGGTGTATGATATACAGTTCTTGTCGCATTGGGCGCATTGTGCATCCAGTGTTGGCGAGGATGAATATATACTTACACAGGCGTGGGGCTTTCGGCGTTGCTCGTTTCGACAGACAGGGCAATGCGAAGACCTTAACCAGTGGAACGAGCAACAGGACTGGCTCCACGTATTTTCTCTGTATATCGCACCCCTCTCAGTATTAACCGCCAATTCGGCAGCCGTTGGCACAACGAAACGAATGAGTACTCATGGAAAAGAAACGGCACTATGCAGCCCCATCCCTCGAAGTGGTGGAGCTGGTTCTTCCGCGTAGTCTGCTTGCCGGCAGCAGTCTGAACGACACGTCCATCGAAGGTGTCAACACGGAAAACGTACCCGAAGAGTGGTAATGAAACAACTAACAAAAAACAACAAAACGATGAAAAAGAACAAGTATTTTTCTCTCGTGGCACTGGCTGTAGCAGCCCTCGCCACATCCTGCTCGACCGAAGACACCCCTTCGGCCACGCCGCAAGACAGTAACGGAACAACAGCCATGACGCTCACGGCGACGATAGGCACGCCCAAGACGCGCGTGGGAATGATTCGCGACGGAAGCTCCGCCTCGCTCTATTGGCACGAGAACGATGCCATCTGCGTGCTGACCCGAGACGAGGCACAAGGAACGACCAAGAGCGAGGAGTTCACCACAACGGCCGAGACCGGGGCAGAGACTGCGGACTTCTCTGGCATGATTGACAACGGCTCGCAGGCAGTATGCGCAGTCTATCCGTACAGCAAAGGCCATGCCCTAAGCACCGACGGCACGACGCTGACGTTCAACCTGCCCTCCACGTACACGTACACCAAAGTGGAGAGCAGCATTTTCTCCACACTGGTCTCCGACCGTGTCAACCACGTCAACATGCCGATGTTCGGCACGGTCAGCGACGGCAAGGTGGCCTTCAAGCACATGGGCGGCATGATGGTCATCCGCGTCGACAAGATGCCGATAACAGCAGGCACGCTTACCGTCACCGCCGACCAGCAACTCTCGGGCAAATTTTCCTGCACCCTGCCTGCGGCAACCGATGAAACCGTAGCGATCGCGACCACGACGGGAACCGATGCAAACAAAACGGTGACCTTCACCTTTGAAGGCGCAACCGAAGGCAGCGCCGGCGTGTTCTACCTGCCCTTGGCCACGGGTACGTACGAAAATTTCGAGGTGACGCTCAGCAACGGCGCCGACTACAACCAGACCGTATCCTACGGCACACAGAACGTATCGCGCGCCAGCATCTCCGCCGTTTCGCTTGTAGCGTATGTGAAGGTGGACGGCCACTGGTTCGTAGACCTCGGCTTGACCAACGGCCTGCTCTGGGCTACGACCAATATCGGGGCTACCTTACCGACCGATGCCGGCGACTACTTTGCCTGGGGAGAGACAACGCCACAGACTGCAGAGACAATACCTACAGGGACAAAAACCTACAGCATAGATTCGTACAAATTCGCTGCTGACGCAGACCGTGAGCACAAATGCTCATCCAAGTACAGTTACCTCGATGATGGCTTGACTACGCTCGAAAACGAAGACGATGCGGCTTATGTAAACTGGGGCAAGTCCTGCCGCATGCCGACAGCTAAGGAACTGGACGAACTGAAGAATATGTCTTGGGACTATATGTACCATAAGCTGACCAACAGCAAGGGCGAAACCATCAATGGCTTTAAGATCACCAGCAAGACGAACGGCAATTCGATTTTTATGCCTTCTGTAGGTCATGTGGAAAACGGGCAGGTCAACAATACTGACGCCTACGCTAATTTCATCTACTGGTCCAATGGTCTCAGCATCGATAGCAATCACATCGAACAAAACTATAACATATGGGCATACTCCATCTTTATCAACGGCGCAGCCAAGTTGGGCTTCGGCGGTTTTGCGCGTTTCGCCGGCATGCCCGTACGCGCTGTCTCCCAGCCGCAGAGTAGCGCGAACGTGGGAAACAACACCATCGAAGGCACCAGTATGGGCAGCGGTATAGACGCAAACTGGGAGTAGAAAACAACTGAAGGAACCCACGGTAACCGTTGGTTCTCTTCCTCTTCGAAAAGCACAGTCAAAGCATACTTTGGCTGTGCTTCTGTTTGTACGCTTAGTCGCACCTTGGTCTTGGGAAAATTTGCTTGATTTGGATTCACAAAAAGGCATCGAAACTGCAACCGACAAGTTTCTCTCTGATATGTCTTGGCGAGGTTTTACAGACCCGAAAGTTTCGGACTCAAAGAAAAGATGATAATATAATCCACTGAAGGGGGGGATAAAGGAACCTTTCAGTGGATTTCTTTTAATGGCTTCCGCCACCTAAAG
>CAVKNU010000363.1:0-4119 GCA_963657465.1 Lachnospiraceae bacterium | reverse complement strand
ATGATAATATCCTAATAATCTAAATCTTTTTGTCTGTTTCATAAATTAGGTTTTACACATTGTATATATGCGACTTTCAAAACCATTGCATTTTGTCTAAAGGACATTCTCTACCGACACCCCATCTTTGTTCTTCAAGATGGAGGGCGTACAAGAGGTAAGTCTTGCACTTGGACACGATGAGCCAGTGTCGGTAGGCTGCCCATTATACAATGAGGCGTCAGCCGTTAGGGGCTGTCTGGTATTAACTTCCAAAGCTCTTATTCAGAGGTTAGATTAAACCAATCGACTTTTTCTTGACAGAATTGTCAAATGTTGACTACAAAGATATAAGATTTCGACCAAACGAAAGAATAAATCATTGAAAATCTTTGGTTTTGGTATTACTTTTTTGGATTATGAGGTGATTTGTAGTATTTACAGCTACAAATCACCTCACGGTATTATTTGGATATACCTTGGAGTTTCTTTCTTGCAGGTGCGCCCAATCCAGACTTTTGCGTTCCGTCCCAATTTGTAAGTTGATCGGCACAACCGTTAGAACCACCGAGCGAGACGTATGTATCTGCACTGCACGACATATGGTCTACGAATGAAAGGAAATTGTTGAGGATGGGTTGGGTATAAACCACCTCATCGGTGGCAAACATCTTTGTCCAGTTGGATATGTAGTTCTTTTGAAAGTCAGTAAAGCCGTTCCATTTCATCATTTCAAGGAATTTGTCAACGGCGGAGTCTATGTCTTTGGGGGAACTGAGCGCAATGTTTTGTTTCGTGGCAGTTGCCATGATTCCATAATAGATGACGTTGGCTTCTTTCTCATTGAAGTTTACCCTGCCTGGACGTGAGAACGTCCTAAGCGTGTCATGCCCCTCGTTTATGAATCGGCCAAGCACACCTTGGTATCTGTCATGCTTGGCCTGTTCCTCACGCATGATTTGAGCCTCTTGCTCTTTGCGCATTTCCACACGCCTTGCAGCTTCGACTATCTCTGGTTGTTGCGTCAAGTCGTTCCATTGTAGAACTAGATACTTGTACTTGAAAAAGAGAGCATTGTAGTCATTCCTGAGCTTGGCAGTATTTTCATTCACTGCTGCCAGTTGTGTATTTAGCCTTTCGATAATGGCATCCTTTTGAGCGGTCACTCGCTGAACTGCGTTCTCGTCAAGTTGCGATATGCGGTGTTTCACCTGTGCATTTTCAGCCTTCAGCGTTTCATTCTCATTCAGCAAAGCCTTGTTCTCAACGATTAGTTTGTTGAGTTGCTGCATGTAGTAGGTGTATGTCTTGTTTACCGACGCACGCACACCGACATTTTGTTTGTCACGCTCTGTGTTGATGGCTGCGACAAGAGCCTTGATTGCGTCGTTGATATTGGCTGTCCGATCCTCTCGCCATGCCTTCTGACCAATAAGTGTTGGAACAGGAATTGCAAGTTCTTTCTTTACGGTGTTCATCGCTTCCTGAACGGGTGTCTTGATATTGAGAAGAGGAAAGGCAAGTTCTTGCTTGTCGATGGTGGCAAGCACTGCATATTTCTCCACCTTGTCAAGAGCTGCCCTTGCCTGTCGTTCGGCTTCAAGCACTACTTTGTTTTTGTGCTTGCGTCCTCGTTTCTCTTCCTCGGACAACTCGCTGTAAGGAATACCACGTGCAAGACCATACTTGCAGCCGACTTCATTGTGATAGTCAGTATGCAGTTGGGAGAGATATTCCGACTTGGCCTTTCTCGTTTCGCCCCATACCTTGGCATACGATACACGCTCAACAAAGTCCTTTGAGGCAGTCTGCTTGGTATAGTTGTCTCGTTCCTCTTTGGGTAAGAATCTCCATTCCTTTGTTGAGAGAACAAGGTCGAGATTGTTCTTGTTGACATACTTGCTGCCTATGCGTCCACGTTTCTTGACTTTCTCCACAGGAATAGTCTGTACATGGGCATGGATGCTCGTTTCGTCACAATGGACGGCAAAACTAATGATGTTCTCCTCGCCCCATTTGCGACAGGCAAAGTCGTAGGTGTCCTTTGCCCATTGATAGATGCCCAGTTGTAGAGTGATGTGGCTATGGTCTGCATCTGGATTGGCGGTATCAATATTTTGGCCACCAAAAGCAAGGCGTTGCAGCACGTCATGGTCACCACTGAATATCATGCCGACGGTGCAGTTCGGACTGTTCTTCGATACTTGGTCGGGATGCTTGGCATACATATATGGCTTGAACCCCAATTCATCAAGACGTGCCTGAACACGCTCATGTAGCGGAATGGAATTGGAGCCAAGTGGAACGACCTTTCCGCCTTTGACTATCTCAAAGTTGAGTTTCTTACGAGAGAAGTTGTAATGGTTATTCTTGTCCTTGTCGGTATTCTTCAGTCGATAGACATTCTCGTCCCAACCTCTTCGTTCCGCTTCGTTGCCTACTTGGGCAGATAATGATTTCTTTTCTTTGCCGACATGAATGGCGGCACGTGGGATGTTGCTTTGCATATTGTTTTTCTGAATTGTAGTACATTGATTATGGTGATGTTGTTTGCTATAACGGCAGCAGGTCTCGGGCGAAGCCTGAGCATAATAGGACTTTTTAAGTGAACAGCGTCAGTAGGTGAATCTAAAAGTCCCTATTATGTTCATGGACTTTTGCAAAAAGTCGACACACATTCCAAGCAAGCCCTAATCCATGTTGTCAGTCTGTATCTCATCCGTGCGATAGGTCGGATTGCGATACACTATCTTCGCCATCATCTCATTGAGACGGTCTGCGATTCTATCACCGTAGCGTTTGCGAATATCTTTAGGGTCAAGATTTGTCGTTACAATGGTGAATAGCTGGGCTTCGTACCTCTTTGTCAGCAGGTCAATTACTGGAGTCATGATGTTGCCATAGTCCATCACTTCAACAGGCTCTGTTCCCAAATCATCAATGGCAAGCATATCGTCTTGTACCAGTTCAAGATATTTTGTGTGGTTGGTCTTGCAAAGTTGGGCAATGTGCAAAGCATCAACGATAGTCAACCCATAATAAGCACCATAGAGACTTCCTGTAGTTGCCGTTGGCTTGCGGATTTGCAAACGTCTTATGAGGTTCTGCAATGCTTTGAGCATGGTAGTCTTGCCGTTTCCGCATCCACCACAAAGCACGATGCCAAATTTTGGTGTAATGTTCGTAAGCCATTTTGCCATCTGTCGAAGTTGGTCTTCAATGAAATTGTTGTAAACGAACTTTCGATAACGGAACTGCACTTCTGCAATTACCGCCGCCATCAGGAGCTCATGCGCTTCATCCTCTTTCATGGGCAATCTAAAACGTGCTATCATAGTCCGCCCCTTCTGCAGAAACTGGACATATTCTGCGATTCTCTTTTTGTTTGCTGAATCCATTCTTTGTTTGATTTTTACTGTTGAAAATTTCACTCGACTTCCTCTTAAAAAGTTCTTTGTCTTTATCTTTTATATGTGTCAAGTCATGCGTCAAATCATCTGTCAAGTTTGTCGTCAAATCGTCCGTCCATTCAAGCATTGTATATTTGGACGGTAAATGACGAGACTTGCCTTCTGAAAATGCAATAAGCCCACGCTCTGCAAGATGTTTCCGTGCCGTGATGGCCGTCTGCCTTGATATGCGCAGTTCTTCGCAAATCCTTGTGGTGGAACATGCGAAAGGCATTTTCCAAAAACGCTTGTTGCACTCGTTGACAAGATAGGCGAACAGTGCAATCTCGCTTGCTGGCATTGGAGATAACAGAGCCGACCGCCATAACTGGTTCATGTATTCGATGTAGGTCATTGCTCCTCCTTTCTCTCACAATTGCTCAATGATGCGAATTCCTTATCCACCTTGCTTGACCGCTTGCAATAGCCTGAAACAGTTTCATTCATAGACCGGGCGTGCGTAATGGCTTTGATTGCCGAAGCAGGGTACATGTTCTTGTTGCCGAACTTGATGTGCTGCAAGTAGCCTGTACGGTGCCACTGCCATAGAGTAGCAGGACATACATTGAAAATTTTGCAAACGTCCTCTGTTGTAAGAAAGGTTTCCTCAGATTCTTCCTTGCGAGCAGACGCAGTTTGTTCCTCCCATTCCTTGCGTGACTGCGCCAAGAGAGCATTTGCAAAATGGTGA
>CAVKNU010000362.1:0-4187 GCA_963657465.1 Lachnospiraceae bacterium | reverse complement strand
CTTTTTCATAGCGAATATCATCAAAGCTTGACCAACTTTCTATTTTTAACTCACCTTTTAAACCATGAGTATTAACTATTTTTCCGATTTCAATAAAATCCATAAAAACCTCCAAAAAAAAGATGCTATATAAGCATCCTTAAATCTGTTCGAACTTGATAGAAATACGCTTATCATCAGAATGTGCAGCAACACACATAACCTGACGAAGAGCAGAAGCCATACTACCTTTACGACCAATTAAATGAGCAATATCATTACTGGATGCATATACACAAAGTATAACATCTTTTTCATCTTTGCCATCTAATTTACGAACATCAAGCTTTTCTTTGTCTTCTACCATTGGTTCAATTAGATTACGTAGTACTTGATCAAGTTCTACCATACTAATTAGTTCTTAGCTTTCTTTGAAGCAACTTTTTCATCATGGAATTGTTTCATAACACCTTGATGAGATAAGATATTGCGAACAGTATCAGAAGGTTGAGCACCATTCTTTAACCATTTCATTGCTTTTTCACTGTCTAAAGAAACTGTTTCAGGGTTTGTAGTTGGATCATATGTTCCAATAACTTCAATAACCTTTCCATCTCTAGCAACACGTGAATCTGCTGCAACGATACGATATCTAGGGGCTTTCTTAGCACCCATTCTTGTTAATCTTAATTTAACTGCCATCTTTAATTCCTCCTATGCATGAATAAGTATACTACAAGTAAATATACTGTCAAGCTTTTTTACTTGACAGTATTAATAAATTTATTTGAGGTAATTTTTCTACTACCTCCAGAAAACAAAAAAAGAACCGGCAACGAACTAGATTCACTCAAAAGAGCTATTTTCGTCCCTGGCGTGCTTAACTTCTGTGTTCGGGATGGGAACAGGTGTGACCACGCCGGTATCGTCACCGGATCTATATATTTCAGGATTGTTCCCTGAAAACTGAATAACAGTTCTTTAGATAAGACTTTCTGTAAATTGTAGAGCGTTCTCGTGTGATTAAACCCTCGACCTATTAGTATCAGTCAACTCAATGCATCACTGCACTTACATCTCTGACCTATCTACCTCGTCGTCTTCAAGGGGTCTTACTTAATTTCTTAATGGGAAATCTCATCTTGGAGTCGGTTTCACGCTTAGATGCCTTCAGCGTTTATCCGGTCCATACTCAGCTACCCAGCTGTGCCACTGGCGTGACAACTGGTGCACCGTAGGTATGTCCACCCTGGTCCTCTCGTACTAGGGGCAGCTCTCCTCAAATTTCCAACGCCCACAACAGATAGGGACCGAACTGTCTCACGACGTTCTGAACCCAGCTCGCGTACCGCTTTAATGGGCGGACAGCCCAACCCTTGGAACCGAATCCAGCTCCAGGATGCGATGAGCCGACATCGAGGTGCCAAACCTCGCCGTCGATGTGAACTCTTGGGCGAGATCAGCCTGTTATCCCCAGGGTAGCTTTTATCCGTTAAGCGACGGCCATTCCATTCTGCACCGCCGGATCACTAACACCGACTTTCGTCCCTGCTCGACCTGTTTGTCTCGCAGTCAAGCACTCTTCTGCGTTTGCGCTCGTTGAATGATTTCCAACCATTCTGAGAGTACCTTTGTGCGCCTCCGTTACTCTTTGGGAGGCGACCGCCCCAGTCAAACTGCCCATCTGCCACGGTCCTGTATCCGGATCACGGATATCAGTTAGAATTCCAATTGAATAAGAGTGGTATCCCAACAGTGACTCCTCGTAGACCGAAATCCACGTCTCATCGTCTCCCACCTATCCTGTGCATATCCAACCGAAACTCAATAGCAGACTACAGTAAAGCTCCATGGGGTCTTTCCGTCTAGTTGCGGGTAACCTGCATCTTCACAGGTACTAAGATTTCACCGAGTCTGCTGCCGAGACAGTGCCCAAATCATTACACCTTTCGTGCGGGTCAGAACTTACCTGACAAGGAATTTCGCTACCTTAGGACCGTTATAGTTACGGCCGCCGTTCACTGGGGCTTCAATTCAAAGCTTCGGATTGCTCCTAACTCATCCTTTTGACCTTCCAGCACCGGGCAGGTGTCACCCCCTATACATCGCCTTGCGGCTTAGCAGAGAGCTATGTTTTAGTTAAACAGTTGCTAGGGCCTTTTCACTGCGGCTCTTTCGAGCATCCCTTATAGCTAACGTACGGGATCAATTTGCCGAGTTCCTTGGCAACAGTTCTCTCGCTCACCTTAGGCTACTCGCCTTGACCACCTGTGTCGGTTTAGGTACGGGCTACTTAGTTATAAGTTTAGAAGCTTTTCTTGAAACATGGTATATATAACTTCGCTACTTGATCGCTCGTTCACTCCTTATCACGTCTTTGTTTTATAGTACGGATTTGCCAATACTACAACTACCTCGCTTAACCCTCAATCCAATAAGAGGGCTATATTAACCACATCTGTCACTCCATCACTAACTAAGCAGGTACTGGAATATCAACCAGTTGTCCATCGGCTACGCCTTTCGGCCTCGTCTTAGGTCCCGACTTACCCAGGGCGGACGAACCTTCCCCTGGAAACCTTGGTCTATCGGTGTGTAGGATTCTCACCTACATCTCGCTACTCACACCGGCATTCTCACTTCCAAACGCTCCAGCACTCCTTTCGGTATACCTTCAATGCTGTTTGGAACGCTCCCCTACCACTTATACATTTCTGCACAAATCCATAGATTCGGTACTACGCTTAGCCCCGGTTAATTTTCGGCGCAGAGATACTCGACTAGTGAGCTGTTACGCACTCTTTTAAGGATGGCTGCTTCTGAGCCAACCTCCTAGCTGTTTGCGCGTCTCCACATCCTTTTCCACTTAGCATAGATTTTGGGACCTTATCTGATGATCTCGGCTGTTTCCGTTTTGACCATGGACCTTATCACCCACAGTCTGACTGCTGAGTATTCATTCTTGGCATTCGGAGTTTGATTTCATTTGGTACGGCGAGATGCCGCCCGCATCAATTCAGTGCTCTACCTCCAAGATGATTCGCTCAACGCTAGCCCTAAAGCTATTTCGGGGAGAACCAGCTATCGCCGTGTTCGATTGGAATTTCTCCGCTAATCACAAGTCATCCGCCAACTTTTCAACGGGGGTCGGTTCGGTCCTCCAGTTGGTTTCACCCAACCTTCAACCTGCTCATGACTAGATCACTACGGCTTCGGGTCTATCCCTGCATACTTGCACCCTATTCAGATTCGCTTTCGCTTCGGCTCCGCATTGTCTGCTTAACCTCGCATGCAAGGATAACTCGCCGGTTCATTCTACAAAAGGCACGCCATCACACCTTAATGTGCTCTGACTTTTTGTAAGCATATGGTTTCAGGTTCTATTTCACTCCGCTCCCGCGGTTCTTTTCATCTTTCCCTCATGGTACTGGTTCACTATCGGTCATATAGGAGTATTTAGCCTTACCGGATGGTCCCGGTGGATTCCGACAAGGTTCCACGTGCCTCGTCGTACTCAGGATACTGCTAGGAGCTTTGAGAATTTCGTCTACAGGGTTTGCACCTTCTTCGACTGAGCTTTCAATCTCATTCGACTATTCTCTCCATCATTCCACGTCGCAGTCCTACAACCCCAGTCCTTAGACTGGTTTGGGCTCTTCCAATTTCGCTCGCCACTACTCTCGGAATCACTTTTGTTCTCTTCTCCTCCAGGTACTAAGATGTTTCAATTCCCTGGGTTCTCTTCTCTCAAGTTATGTATTGGCTTGAGGATAATACTACATTACTAGTATTGGGTTCCCCCATTCGGATACCCCCGGATCGTTGCCTATTTACGGCTCCCCGAGGCATTTCGCTGTTAATCGCGTCCTTCTTCTGCTCTATATGCCAAGACATCCACCATACGCTCTTCTTCGTTTAATCACTTATTTAATACGTTTATTACGAGATTTATCTTTGATATTTTTCGTATTGCTGAGAACTGTTAACTGTATCTTTATTTCAGATTCAATTAATCTTTTCTTTACAACTTTTCAGAAAGACCTATCTGTCTTTCTTCTGTTATTCAGTTTTCAAAGAACATTCCTTCTTGAGAAATCTATTGATCTCTCAAAACCAAACAGAAATTTATTTCCTAGAACGTGTTTTTCGTACATCTTTCTCCTTAGAAAGGAGGTGATCCATCCCCACGTTCTCGTAGGGATACCTTG
>CAVKNU010000361.1:0-4355 GCA_963657465.1 Lachnospiraceae bacterium | reverse complement strand
CACATAATGGCAGCAGTGGAAGCAAAATTCAAGAAAATATTCTTAAATAATTTTCTGAATCATCATCTGTGCATTCGCATAGAATGGCACATCCGTTTTGCCGAGTATGGTGGCTGGCAAACTTGCCATTTCTGGCAAGTTGTCCATCGGAACCAGCACGGTCTTGGCACCGTTCTCAGATAGCAAAGAAACCCTATCCGAGAAATTCGTTGCCCTTACGATGGCTCCTCCAATGGAGACATTACCAATGATGCCAAGTGCTGGCTTCAAGTTTCTGCCAAACACTGATGAAACGATGGCCGCGAAGACGGCTGAGCCGATACCGCCCACCTGCGTAGTACCCAATAATGCCGTAATCTGTACCGTCACGTCCAGTCGCATCAAGGAATGTTTCTGCGATAGGATACTACTCTCGTTGGCTCGTATATAATTATAGGTGTTGCGAATATCTTCTTTCACCTCTGAAGAGGAAGTTCCGCTCACAGTCAGCTTGCCATTGCCTTGCAACGTAATGACCTCCACCTTGATGAGCGACACCTTGTCGCCATCGCAAGTGGCGGTATAGCAAGTGCCAGGAGCCAAAGGCGCATCCTCTATCAGATTGCTGCCACGTTCCTCTGGTACTGAAACAAAAGTTTCCTCTTGACTTTCTTTATCTATATAGGAGAAATTGGTATCCCAAAACTCCATGCCACCGATGCGCTTCAACTGTTCCTTCACTCTTCGGCGCATCTCTATCGCCCATGTCACATACTTTCGGATGTCCTCCTTGGTATAGTTGCCATCAGGGTGCATCAACTTGATAAGTCCTGAAACCGTTTTTCTTACAGGTTTGGTATCTCTCTGTCTCAGCTGCGAGCCAAGGGTAAAGTACTCATCCAGGGCATTGGTATAGCTGTCCTTTCGAAGATGATGCAGCATCTCACTGAAAAAGTCGGTGCTGAATCCGATATGGTTGGTAAAGTTGGCAGGGGCAAACTTCATGATTTCCCAACCCGGCAAGAAGAAGCCGATGCGATCCAGAAAGGCAGTGTCATCGCTTATCTTGTCAGAGAACGGACTGAACAGATGGCTGGTTTGCAACACAGTCTCCACAGGTTGGTTGATATTACCATTCAGAATGATGGACGCATTGGCTGATTTCTCACCCGACTTGCCTGCCCGAGAGAAAGAACCGCTCTCCATATAGTCTTTCATCAATGGCACCACTTCCCTGTCCTTAAACAGCTCGTCGGTCGATTCATCGAAGCATACAGCATCCCATTTGCCCATGGCTCCAATCTGACCATTGCTATTGTTCACGAAGAGGGAGGCAGCGGTACCCTGACCGCCACTCACAAGCATGGAGTATGGAGACAATTCCTTAAACACGAAAGACTTTCCTGAGCTTCGAGGTCCCAGTTCCGCCATATTGAAGTTGGCCTCCACCAATGGGATGAAACGAGAGAGCAAGAGCATCTTCATGCGTTCCGTCATTCCTTCCGACTCTGGTTCATAGCCGCCACTGCGCAACAGTACATTGAGCCATTCCTCATTGCTGAACTCCTTGCGAGCCTCCACGATACGGTTTAGGCTGAAGTTGGAGAGTTGGATAGGTCGAATCTTCGAAACCACGAAAGGATAAATCTTGTTGCCAATCATCATGCTCGAATCATAGTCGATGTCGATGATAGCCCAGATGCCGCCCATCATCATCTTTTCGTGCTGGGTGACGAGCGGCTCGTCGATGTTCGCCTCACGAATGTTCAGGTTGGAGAGTTCTGCCCAATACTTGTCCTTAGAGGCATCCAAGCGAACGGAGATTTTGTCTATCACCTTATAGCTGCCCTCCTCCTTGATTTTCGATTGCACCACATTAGCCTCATCAGGGTTCACATAATGTTTCTGAAGGACACGTTTCACGCTCTCCACACCCTCCTTGATTTTCTCCTCATCATCAGTGCTGCAACTATTGGCAAGAAGATATTCCAATACGAACACAGGAACATTCGCCCCCACCTTGACGGCACGGACAATGTCCTTTCTCACCACGAAGCCTTGGAACAAGTCCAAGAGTTTTCTATCTAGTTCTATCATTTTGCTATTCTATTCTGTTAAAACAAGTCGTCCAAATCTCTCGACGACGATGATTTCACGTCGCAGTAGTCTATCTGCTGTTTGGTGGCTGCATCTACCAATACCACCTTCATTTTGCCAGAAGAATACATACAGAACTCGTAGTCAAGCAACTGTCCCTGTTTGATGGTCACAATTTGCGCAGGTTGGCTTTTACTTCCCTCATAGAGGTGTATTTCGATGCGGCGTTCTTGCTTATACATGTCTGTGGATTTCTCAGCCTGTATCTTCAGCTTGAAGTATTGTCCACTGACACCTTGCAGTTCTTTCTTATTGGCGATGCTTACCTTCAATGCCTCGGCACCAACACCCTTGCCAAACTCATAGATAGGTATGATGCATTCTTGTGGGCTAAAGCCTCCATGATGATAGCCGTATGCCCCCTTGGTGCGGAAAGGCTTGTCCGACTGTGCATAATATTGACATGCAGAATCGCCAAAGTCGTCTTCTCGCTTTGTCAGAGCACCCACAACAGGCACCAATGCTTCATTAGCCAGGCAGAAACGCTCCTCCAATTTCACGATATTTCCCTTTGGAACAGGCACCTTGTCTGCCTCATCCAGAATGCCAGTGATGACAAAACCATGGTCGGCAGTGACATACACCTTGTCATATCCCATACTGAGCAGAGTTTCTATCTTCTCGGCAATCTCTTTCTCATAATTGTTGATGTCCTTCAAGCCAGCCAACTGTTTTTTCTCGCCCACTTGGTCGATGTCGCCATACATCAAGACCAGATGCTGGGCGGTGATACCGCTGTTGAGTTTGTCGGCTTGTATCACCTCTACATCTGGCAGTTCACTCTTCAAGTGGGCATATCGAGCCTGGGCTGACATCTCCACCTTTTCACATCCAAAGAGTGCACTCATGCCATTTTCCGTTACCGAAGGAAGCATGGCAAAGGCATAATCGTTTGATTTCTTCGTTTTCGAATGCTGATAGATGGTTTCTGCCATTTCCAGCCTCAATCCATCACATACCAAGATGGCGATTCTGCCGTTTTCCGCAAACTTTTCCTTGAGCAAGTCTCGTTGCGATGGTTGATAATCTTTCGTCAAGGAGAACCACTTGTCCAAGAGTTCCTTTTCTGCCAGCTCATAGAGATATTGGAAAGGACGCAGCAGCTGCTCATCATGCAACCATGCCGCATAGAGATGGCGCACGGCCGTATCCAACTTGGCAAATGTATCACGATAATAGATGGCGAAATCCGACAAAGAGGCTATCTTGTATAGTTCTCCATTCTTGAATTCCACCAGAGTCTTAATGTCTTTCAGCCATCCTGCCTTATAGCTAATCGCATTCTTGCCTTGGGTTCTGCTTTCTATGAAATGGCTGTATTCTCCCAAGAACTCACCGTTTTCGATAGCCTTGCTCAGTTGCTTGAACAGCTTGTTGTCAAGGGCTATGAATGGATGGTCAGGATGCGCTTTCAATGGGTCGATGCCATTCAGGTTGTTATAATGGGCGATATAGTCTGCCATCACCTCATCCATTCTATGACTGCTGGTACACCTATTATATATAGCCAACAGTGCGGCTGGGATGGAGTTGTGTGCCAGTCCGTCAAAAATGGCATCCATCACGGTCTGTGCCAAGACTGCGGCAGGTTGCTCCGTCTTTGGCTTTTCCAGCAAGGCGAAGACCTCATCCGTAAAGATGTTCCACACATCCTTGTCCATATCATGGGCTGTTTGCTGTGGAGAAGCCAACAAGTCGAGCAACAATTGCTCGGTATCCATCGGCTTACAAAGCCCTAGGGCAACGGTCTTCCACCAGTTCAAGTCCTTGCCCTTGCTCAGTTTGGCAGCCACCAACAGCTCTGCCTTCCCCAAGTTGGTGTTGACATGGATAGCCTCAAACAAGTGTCTCTTGATATATTGTTCCATATCGTCCAGCACGATGCAGCCCATCGTCTCAGCATATTCCAAGAGGAAAGTCAGGTTGCCTTTCGTGCGATGGGTATAGAAAGCCACTCGTTCATCAGCATGCTTTGCCTCAGCCTCATACTTCGCCTTGATTTCCGACAAGTCTGAGCCGTCCACATGCAGCAGCACGACATCAGCAGGCAGATAATCCAGCAAGAATCGCCCCTCCTCGTTGGCATCCGTAATAACCACTCTTCCGCAGTTATCCAACACCTCATTTATATCATCAATGAACCATTTATCTATCATTGTCTATTCCATTTTTTATCTATTCTCATTGTCTCTATTCCAATTCTCATTTCCTTATCAAAA
>CAVKNU010000360.1:1971-4372 GCA_963657465.1 Lachnospiraceae bacterium | reverse complement strand
TTCTGGCGAAGATAGTTCATCTGCACATTCACTGGGCAAGCGTTGCTTACCTTCTCTGTGTATTCTGCCACCTTCAATGTAGCAGAACCCTTGATGTTCTCCACATCGGTACCTACCTTGAAGATATAGTTACCAGCATCCACCTTCCACTGGCTATTAGCCTCATCGAAGCTAGCGAGGTCACGCTTTTCGAGTGTCATCTTCAGTGTCTGACTCTCACCTGGCTTCAACTCCTTGGTCTTGCCGAAGGTCTTGAGTTCCTTGGCTGGCTTCTCGTAAGCACCCTTAGGAGCGGTAACATATACCTCGGCTACCTGCTTACCTGCAACCTTACCCGTATTCTTCACATTGACAGTTACCTCGATGTTGTTGCCATTAGCCTTAACAGAAGGCTTGCCAAACTCGAAGGTGGTATAGCTCAAACCATAACCGAAAGGATAAGCCACATTCTTCTTGAAGGTATCAAAGTAACGATAACCTACGTAGATGTCCTCCTCGTGGTTGTTGAAGTCAACGCCAGGGATAACACCCTTGCCCCAACTTTCCATATTCTTATAGGTGTACATGTCGTAATCCTTGGCAAAGTTGGTTGTAGATGGGTGGTCAGTAGCGGCGATAGGCCAAGTCATGGTCAACTTACCAGATGGATTCACCTTACCCGTCAAGATGTCGGCAACAGAGTTACCGCCCTCGATACCAGGCTGCCAAGCCACGAGGATGGCATCCACACGGTCTCTCCAACTAGCTGTTTCCATCACAGAACCAGAGTTGATGATGACAATCACCTTCTTGCCCTTGGCATGGAAAGCATCAGATACACGGAAAATCATATCCTGCTCGGTCTTGCTGAGGTTGAACTCGCCATCTATCTGACGATCCAATCCCTCACCTGCCTGACGACCGATGGTGATAATTGCAGCATCTGCCTTTGGCTCTTCGCTAGCCACGCAACGCTCGGTAATCTCAATCTCATCGAGCTTTGGCTGACCTTGGTCGAGGAACCACATCATCGGGTTCTTGTCTGCCTTGAGCTTAGCCTTGGCATACTTTACATAGTTCTGATAAATCTCTGTGAGCTGAGGAGTGGTAGCCACGCCGATATTCTTCAAGCCTGTCACCATATCCACAGAATAACCTACGTTGACACAACCACTTCCGAGACCTCCAGACATAAAGTCGTAAGAGTTGACACCGAAGAGAGCCACGGTCTTCAGGTCCTTGATAGGCAGAGTGGCATCATTCTTCAAGAGCACCATACCCTCGGTACTGCTCTGACGAGTGATGGCTGCATGTGCCTTCAAGTCTGGCTCACCACTATACTTACATCCCTTGAAACGAGGAGTCTTGACGATATATTCGAGCATACGGCGAACATTGCGGTCCACATCGGCGATGTCGAGCTTGCCATCCTTCACAGCCTTGACGATAGCCTCCACCTGAGTAGGATAACCAGGCATCATCAAGTCGTTGCCTGCAGCAACTTCCTGTTCCAAAGGCAAGTCCTCACGGATGCCAATCCAGTCGGTCTCCACAATTCCCTTATATCCCCAATCATTGCGAAGAATGTCGGTCAAGAGTCCCTTGTTACCCTGGGCATAGACACCGTTTATCTTATTATAGGAAGACATGATAGTCCACGGATTTGACTTGCGCACCATCATCTCGAAGCCTTTGAGGTAAAGTTCACGAAGGGCACGTTGGCTAACTCGCTCATCCACTCGGGTACGGTCACTCTCCTGAGAGTTTACCGCAAAGTGCTTGGCACTGACACCAACGCCTTGGCTCTGCACACCCTGTACGAAAGCTGTCCCCATGAGACCAGTCATAATAGGATCTTCAGAATAATACTCGAAGTTACGGCCACAGAGAGGGTTGCGATGCAAGTTCATACCAGGACCGAGGATGACATCACAGCCATACTCCAAGGTCTCGTTACCGATAGCCTCACCCACCTTGCGCATCAAGTCGGTGTTCCAAGAAGATGCCAAGCAAGTACCGATAGGGAAACCTGTGGCATAATAAGTGCGGCTGTCACCGTCACGATGGGTATCAATATGCACACCAGCAGGACCATCAGCCTGAACGGTAGCAGGGATGCCGAGGCGAGGAATCTCCACGGTAGTACCAGCAGCACCCGGAACATACTTCTTCTGATGTCCGAGCATGGCGCCACTGCCCACGAATCCATCGTTACCACCGCCCACCAAGAGTTGGGCCTTTTCCTCCAAGGTCATTGCCTTGAGTACTTCGTCAATGTTGTTGGCATTGAGCTTAGGTGCTGATTGTGCCATCATTGTTGTTGCTAGAGCTCCTGCCGCAACGGTAAGAGCGAGTTTCTTGTACTTCATATTTATAGTTGTTAGTTATTATGTTTATATTGTTGTTCTTTTAGTTGTCAAAA
>CAVKNU010000360.1:0-1722 GCA_963657465.1 Lachnospiraceae bacterium | reverse complement strand
GTTTCTCGCTCCACAAGTTGGTTCTGATGAGTAGCCAAGAGTTTGAGAATCTCTGCTTGGCGAGAAGTGATAATCACCCTATCATTCCCCATTCGCAATTCATTCTGACCATAATAGAAGTCGATGATGCCGATAGAAATAGCGGATTCATCGGCATTATTCTCCATGGCAGGTTGCTTCATCTCATAAATCATGTTCTTCAAAAACTCATGGCGAAGTGCATCTATTCGCTTTTGGAAAACGATGGTCTTGACGAGATAATAGAGACAAGACGCAAGAATCAAGAAGAGCAAGACGCTACCTACCAACTGCCAAAGCATGGACTTTAGGATATTTGCTGCAGAGATAGGTACAACGAAACTGATTCCCTCATGAAGGATAGGATTCGTCTGATAGCTCACCACAACCGACTTTTCCCATTTGCCTTGTACAGCATATCTCGCCTCCAAGAACACCTTTTTATATTTTATCTCACGAAAATCCGTGATTTCATCGTATCCTTTCTTTCGGAGCGAAGCCTGGCAAACAGCAAGAGAAGGTTTCTTTGCCCGACTCGCCAGATAGCGAGAACATATCTCATAGGCTTCGTCGCTGGTAAGATTTGCCTCGCTGATACGTCCCAAGAACTTTCCTCTATCCCAATAGGTGATAGTAGTCATACCATGCTGGTCTTTTCGAGAGTCATAACTGTTCTCAATTTTCATCTTAATCACATGCTCGCGACCTTTCTTTGCATTTCTATCAGCTACTAACTTTCGCTTTGCAAGTCTTCCTTCAACATAGAATTGCAAGCCTCCTGAAATTGCTCCACTCGCTTATCCAAACTATATTGATACTGAGAGATGAGCCAATAGGCTTGCGTGCAGAACAGCAACAAGATAGCCACACAACCTATCATCCATACCACTTTGAGATTGCGATTCTTATTCATATTGTTTGCCTTGTTATATGTATTTACTTGAACTTGTTTGGTTGTACCTCGTACTAACCAATTGCAAAAGTACAGATTTTTCCGAGAAACGCCAAGGGAATAATAAGATAATAATAGGAGAAATATCCACAGAATAATAACAGAGTAACAAAAACTAGCGATTTCATCGGAAAGATTGAGTACTTTTGCAGCAGAATTTAAAATGTATTGCTATATGAAGAAAGTATTATTCATCGCATGGATGGCATTGGCAAATGTCTTCACGACCCAAGCTCAGATGGTCAACCTTTTCAACGAGTCAAGCATTGGCATGGGCGACTCCATCGACTGTGAGAAATATCAGATTGTCTATGATGCCAAATACATCTATCAAATCAAGCCTTCGAAAGATGATGCCGACACAGCTGTCGTCAAAGAAAGAATGCTCCTGCAAATCGGCAACAAGTATTCTGCCTTCTACAGCTATCCCATATTCCAGAGGGATTCGCTCATTAGCTACAATATGTCTAAAGGTATCAACGCCGACTATCCAAGCACCAACCAAGGCTCCATCAACTGGAAAGTCTATAAGAATTATCCTGCACAAGGCAAGACTGCCTTTCTTGATTTCTTCGCAGCAGACAGATACTGCTGCATCGAACCTATCGAGCCTATAGACTGGCAACTCACCGATGGAACCGACACTATCTGTGGTTACCCATGCCACCAAGCCGTGGCAAAGTTCAAAGGCAGGACATGGACAGCATGGTATGCCGAAGACATTCCGCTCGACAATGGTCCTTGGAAACTAG
>CAVKNU010000359.1:0-4780 GCA_963657465.1 Lachnospiraceae bacterium | reverse complement strand
GCGGCGAACGTGCCCACCAACGACACGATGATGGCGATGGCAGAAATCAAAGTAGAACGAAGGTTCTGCAAGAACACGAACGTGATGAGCACGACAAGGATGATAGCCTCTATCAAGGTCTTGAATATCTCGTGAATACTGGCATCAAGGAAGTCTTTCGTACTCATGAGGTGAGCCACTTTTACTCCTTTCGGCAAGTCCTTTTCAATGCTTTTGAGATACTTGTCAATTTCTCCTACTACCTCGTTGGCATTGGAACCTGCTGTCTGGAATACCATGGCAGTTGCGGCAGGATGTCCGTCTATCTGTCCTTGCTTGGTATAGTCGAGTGCGCCCAGTTCTATCTTGGCGATGTCTTTCAGGCGCAACACCTCTCCGTTGGGCAAAGCCTTGATGACGATATTGCCAAACTCTTCGGGCTTTTCCAAGCGTCCACGATATTTCATCACATACTTGTGTACGTTCTTGGAGTTCTCACCCAACGAACCAGTTGCTGCTTCCAAGTTCTGCTCTCCCAATACTTTTTCCACATCAGCAGGAACCAGCTTGTATTGTGCCATGACCTCTGGCTTCAACCAAATGCGCATGGAGTAATTGGCACCCATAGTTACAATCTCGCTGATACCTGATATGCGGAGCAAGGCAGGTTGGATATTGATTTTCATATAGTTGTTGAGAAAGGTCTCGTCATACTGATTGTCCTCGCTGTAGAGACCAAAGATTTTCAACAAACTGTTTTGTCGTTTGATGGTGGTCACGCCCACCTTGGTCACCTCGGCAGGCAACTGACCTTGTGCCTTGCTCACCTTGTTCTGCACGTTCACGGCAGCCATATCGGGGTCTGTACCTTGCTTGAAATACACGTTGATAGTGGCATCGCCTGTGTTGGTGGCGGTGGAAGTCATGTAGGTCATATTCTCCACACCATTGATACTCTCCTCCAAAGGAACGATGACACTCTTCTGCACACTCTCGGCACTGGCTCCAGTATAGGTGGCTGAAACCATAACTGTAGGAGGCGCAATGTCGGGATATTGCTCAATAGGCAATGTTGCCAATCCGATGATTCCGACAAGCAGGATTGCCGCCGAAATCATGATGGAAAGGATTGGTCGGTCGATAAATCTCTTGATATTCATAGGGCAGAATTATTGCTTGTTGGTTGTATGATGATGGATTGTCTGCTTATTGGCTTTATGGATTTCTTTGGGAACAATCACATGTCCATCTTTCACGTTGGCTACACCCACCGAAACAATTACGTCCCCTGGCTTTAGACCACTATTCACCACATATTGCTTTCCGTCATTGATGGAGAGGATCGAAATCATGGTGGCTACCGCCTTGCCGTTTATCACCTTATATACATACACCTTGTCTTGCACCTCGTAAGTGGCGGCTTGCGGAATGACAATACAATCTTCCTTCTCGTAAGGGAAGATGACAGAGGCACTTCCGCCACTCGCCAAGATATGCTCTCGGTTAGGGAATGTGGCTCGTAGGCTTACGGCACCCGTAGTATTGTCAACGATATTGCTCACGGCATCTATGCGTCCTTGATGCTGGTAAGTGCTGCCATCGCCCAATGCCAAGCGGACCAACGGCATATCCTCCACAGCCTTGTCCAAAGAACCTGATTTCTTGACAAGACTCAGCACCTCGTTTTCCGTCATGGAGAAATAGGCGTAGATGTTGGAGTTGTCGGAAACCGTGGTCAGTGCCTTCTCTATTTGTGGACTAACCAAAGCTCCGACCTTATAAGGCAACATGCCAATCTTCCCATCCACAGGACTTTTCACTACGGTATAGGAAAGGTTGTTTCTCGCATTCTTCAGTTCGGCACGAGCCAAGGCAAGTTGGGCGATGTTGCCGTTCAACGTGTTGGTTGCCGTTTGGCGGTCAAGACTGGAGATAATATTCTTATTGAAGAGATTGTCCTTGCTCTTCGATGTCGCCCTTGCTGTCGCCACATTAGCCTCAGCCACACGCACATTCGCCTCAGCCGTTTCAAGAGCCGCCTGATAAGGTACTTGGTCGATGATAAAGAGAGGTTGTCCTTTCTTCACAATCGCGCCTTCCTTCACGCAAATCTTGGTTATCGTACCCGATACCTGTGGGCGAATCTCCACGTCTTGCACTCCTTTGAGCGAGGCGGAATAGGATTGTTCCAACTTGACAGACTGGCGATGGATAGTCATAGTCTCATATTGGTTATCCACCGTTGTTGTCTCTTGCTTCTTGCTACACGAACTCATCAGAAACGTGCCAAGAGCCAATAGTGCAATAGCACAAAGCTTGAATTTTCTCTTTCTTTTCTGCATAGTTGAATGTAAATTTAAAAACTGCTGCAAAGGTCGGCATATTTGGTGTAGCATAGTTGCTCGATAAGTCCAACTACATTTGTCCCAAAAATCCACATAAGAAATCCCTGTCTAATCAAAACGAAAAGACGGGGAAATCTCTACATCGGTATGAAAGAATAAGAGAGAGAAAATATGTGCTTGATTCTCTAACGGTTGCAAAATGACATTTTGTTTATAGGTTGCGCTATTCTGAAAAATCCATTCCTATTTGTCTCAGAAATACGGAATATGACTTTGTGAGGCAAATGTATTTAGCTCTTCTGGAACAATCTTTACCCTACATTCATAGTACCTTTGCATCGTCTAATCAAAAGACATGACATATACATTATTAATATAAGCACTTTGCAAACATGAAAAGAAAAGAGAACTCAAAGTTGTACATATTATTGATGGTGGGCATAGTTTCCGCATTCGGACCATTCGTTACGGATTTCTACTTGCCGTCATTTCCATCATTGATGAAGTATTTCTGCACCACGGCATCAAGGGTGCAGCTAAGCCTTACATTCAGTATGATAGGCTTGGCTGTCGGGCAGTTGATAATCGGACCGATTAGCGACAAATATGGCAGGAAGAAACCATTGATAGCTTCACTCGTCATATTCTGTCTATCGACATTAGGATGCCTATACTCCGACGACATCCACGTATTTATCGCATTCCGACTATTGCAAGGATTGGCTGGTGCTGGCGGCGTAGTTGTTTCCAAAAGCATTGCAACCGACCTGTATGAGGGCAGACAGCTGGCAGCATTCTATTCCATGCTCAGTTCCGTGCAAGGCATCGCTCCAATCTGCGCTCCTGTCTTGGGCGGTTTTCTCATGGCTATAACAGATTGGAAAGGCATATTTTGGGTATTGCTAACTATAGGTATCCTGTTGATTATCGGTCTGCTTTTCTTCACAGAGTCATTAAGTCAAGACGAGAGGATAAATGGTGGTATCTTATCCACATTTGCCCTCTACAAACCTGTTGTCGGCAATACTCTTTTTATGCGCTATGTCTTGGTACAAGCTTTTGCCATGGGAGTGATGTTTTCCTATATTTCTGCCTCGCCTTTCATCTTTCAAGTTCACTTTGGAGCTTCACCACAGGTATATGGCTTGTGCTTCGGAATGAATGCTGTCGCTATAATGGTGGGTAGTCTAATGGTAGGAAAAGCAAAGGAAGCCCGAAAGGGACTCAGATGTGGCTGTATCTGTTTTGCCATGGCAAGTGTGCTTGTCAGTTTGACACTGATATATAGCGAATCCATCTACTTGGCGGAAATGGCATTATTCTTGTTATTATTTTTCCTGGGTATGATACTCCCCACTTCCACGACCATCGCACTCGACATGGAACGTCAGAACTCGGGCATTGCATCTGCCTTATTGGGCTTTCTCATGTTTGTCTTTGGTGGAGTGCTCTCGCCTGTCACAGGTTTAGGCAATATGATATATACCACGAGCCTTGTCATTGTGATTTGTAGTATGGCTACACTCTATTGCTATAGGATGGCATCGAGGAAAGAAAAATAAACCGTAAAACTATTGAGAATGAAAAAATATGAATTACCAGAATATCCTGTAATGTACAAGATGAACATGATGCAGGAAACCATAAGGAAGAAAGCGATAAACGATTTCACTTTCATATACGTCATGTCGGGAACAGGACGTATGACGGTTAATGGCATCAATTATGAGCTATATAAGGATTTCTCGTTTCTTATCAACCGCTTTGCGAAATTACAATTTGAGACAATGGAGACCATGCAGGTGGTAGTTATCCGCATATCAGAAGAATCTGTAAAAGAATTCCTCTTGCGATACAAACCTACAGAATGCGATAATGCCAATGATAAGAACGACAAACTTGAAAATATCGAAGATGCAGAAGTAGAGAAACTTCCCAATCATCTTCTTATTCACGGCTTGGTGTCAGGCATAGAAGACGGCATTGACAATGGTTATAGAGCTTCCGAACCATTGGTTTATCTGAAAATATTGGAGTGCATCAACATTATTACCCAAACTCGTCCAGAGTTGTACTATTGGTTGGCAAAGAAAAACAGTGTGGGCAAGATGAATCTTAACGATTTCATGGAGGTGCATTATCGAGACAACGAGCCGATAGAACAATTGGCACTTGCCTCAGGCAGAAGTCTTTCCACTTTTCGCCGTGACTTCATCAAAGAGTTTGGAATGCCTCCAGGAAGATGGCTCTTGGTGAGAAGGCTGAAAGAGGCTTATCGCTTGATTACACAAGAAAACAGACAACCGTCATCATTCATATATGAACTGGGATTCGAGAGTTTTTCCCATTTTTCAAGAAGTTTTAAGGCGGAGTATGGTGTCCAACCATCTGCTTTGCTCAAAAGATAAATGACTACATACAAAATTTATAGACAATGGTAAATGATGAAATCTTAG
>CAVKNU010000358.1:125-4817 GCA_963657465.1 Lachnospiraceae bacterium | reverse complement strand
AGGGGCTGCGTATAAACTTCTCCAAACATGTCGCTTAATTTTGCTTAGTTACTTAATTAAATAAATATATATATATTATGCGCGCGCACACGCATTCAGCGTTTGTTATACCTTTTGTTATAAGTTTGTTATACGGTTTGTAATAGGGTTTGTATATACAAAACTTGTAACTCTTTGTTACAAAGCCTTTTACAAAAACTTGCAGACTGTGTTATAGTGTGGCGTTATACTTCCTTTTTTTGTTCTTGGTGCTGCTCTCAAAAGGTGGGTTCAAATGTTTGTATGTAACAACTTCATAACAAACTTATAACAAAAGGTATAACAAAACACATAACAAACTTATAACAAAAGGTATAACAAAAAAGAAACGGCTGCAATCCGCAACCGTTCCCCCTTAAAACCCGTATGGCTCTCGCCCTCACCAAAGGGCTACCTTGCCGAAGCCCTTGCCCAAATCAAGCGAAGCCGTGGCAACCCCCAAAGCCTTGAAAACACGGCTCATGGTCGGGATGGTGATGCTGTAACCCCTCTCTATGCGCGAAATCTGCGCTTTCTTCACGCCCACGCGCTCCCCCAGCTGTTCCTGCGTCAGGTTCTGCTTGGTTCGGGCTTCCCTCACGGCTGCGCCAATCCGTGAAGCGTGTACGGCTTCGGCTGCGCTCTGCTCGAATGCATCCCTTTCGGGTGTGCCTACCTCCCCGTAAAACTCCGTTAGGAGGTTCTCAAACGGTATAAGTTCCATTTCCTGTTTCATATCTGTGCGTTTTAATGTGTCTTGAAATACTCTTTTCTCATCCTCTCGGCTTTCGCTATCTCCTTGATGGGGGTCTTCTGCGTTTTCTTGTTGATGCCGTGCGTGGCGATAACAAGCGTGTCCGTCCGCATGTCCCAAAAGGCGAAAAGGCGGTAGGCGTTGCCCTCGTACAGGGTGCGGAACTCCCAAATATCCGTGCCGTCCAATTTCTTGAAAAGTTCCGCGTTGCGCTCGCCCAGCTGCACCCTGTAGATGTTGTGCGCTATCTTGTCGCGCACTTTCTTCGGCAGGGCGCGTAGGTAGTCGGTCGCTTCCCTCATGGTGCTGAACTTAAATCGTAATTGCTCCATATCATTTTGTTACGTTTGCCCCTGCAAAGGTACACAAAGTTTATCAAACACGAAACTTTTCCCGTGATTTTCTTGCGAAAAAGCACCAAACAACGCCAAACAACGCCACGAAACAGATAAAAAGAATTAATTTCCGAAAGATAACGCCGCAAGGTTTAGGTTATTCCAAATACAAAAAATAATTTGGACTATCAAATATAATTCGCTATTTTTGCAGAATAAAACTGCATTAAAGAATGAAACTGAATAGAATAAAGACAATTCTGTCGGATAAGGGTATCTCTCAAACATGGTTGGCCAAACAGCTTGATAAGAGTTTTAGCATGGTTAATGCATACGCTTGCAACAGGATTCAGCCGAATTTAGAAACTCTGCAACAGATTGCAGAGATTTTACAGGTGGATTTGAAAGATTTGATTACAGATAAAGAAGAAAGATAAATTGATATTCACTCGCACATGAATTTTTGCAGGAACAAACTTCCGATAATATTACATTATTATATATGTCACCAGAAGAAAAAACGCGTTTAGTAATAGACGAGAAACTCTACCAAGCTGGTTGGGTTGTTCAAGACATGAAAGACTTCAATCGTTACGCATCATTGGGTGTAGCTGTCAGAGAGTACAGAACTAATGATGGTGACGAGGTGGACTATGCCCTTTTTGTTGAAGGAGAACCTGTTGGGCTCATTGAGGCAAAGGCAGAAGAAGAGGGCGTTCATCTGTCATCAAAGGCAAGTGAACAGAATCTCCGATACGTCAAGTCAGGGTTAAAGGGCAGCTATGACAAAAAGGATATGCGTTTTATCTATGAAGCGACAAACATAATCATTGAGTTCACGGATTTGCGTGACCCCAAACCTCGCCTAAGGACTATCTATAATTTCCACCGTCCCGAAAGTCTGTTGGAACTTATAAAGGATTACAAGTATAATGGCAACAAGACATTGCGGGGAAGGATGCTGGATTTTCCAAATTTACCCAAAGCAAACTTCCGCCAGTGCCAGACCACAGCCATCACGCAACTGGAGCAATCTTTTTCCAACAACAACCCTCGTGCCTTAATCCAAATGGCAACCGGTGCGGGCAAGACTTTCACGGCAATCACCAACACCTATCGCTTGCTTAAATCTGCGAAGGCTAAACGTGTGTTGTTTCTGGTTGACACTAAGAATCTTGGAGAACAGGCAGAGCGTGAGTACAAGAATTTCCAGCCATACGACAGCACATCCAAATTAAGTGAACTATACAATATCCAGCGCATTCAAACCTCGAACATACCAACCGAAACAAAAATTTGTATATCCACCATCCAACGGGTATATTCCATGCTCCGCGGTGAGATTGACAAATTCGTAGATGATGCAGATGAAGAATCAGGCAGCGTATATAATGACTCGCCACGCGAAGTCACATACAACAAGACATATCCGCCGGAATTCTTTGATGTGATTATCATTGACGAGTGCCACCGTTCCATATACAATCTTTGGAGACAGGTGCTTGATTATTTTGACGCTTTTCTTGTTGGATTGACAGCCACTCCCAACAAAGACACTTTTGCCTTCTTCAATCAGAATGTGGTGAGCGAATACACCCATGAGCAAGCCGTAAACGACGGAGTGAATGTTGGTGCTTTTGGTACTTTTGTCATAGAGACCAAAAAGTCAAAGCAAGGAGGTATGATTGCCACTATCAACCAGAAAATCGAGGTGCGCGACAAACGTACCCGTCTTCAGAAATGGGAATCTGCTGATGAAGAAATTTCCTATGACGGAAAGGAGCTGGACAACTCCGTGGTAAATAAATCACAGATACGCTTGATATTGCAGACATTCAAGGACAATTGGCAAAAGTGGGAATATTTCAAGGATAGAAAGGAACTGCCCAAGACTCTGATATTTGCCAAAAACGACAGTCATGCAGCAGATATAGTGGAAATTGCCCGTGAGGTGTTCGGAGAGGGAAATGACTTCTGCAAGAAAATCACTTACACTTCCGAAGAGGACGAACAGAGTCTGCTTTATGCCTATCGCAATGAATACAATCCAAGGATTGCCGTCACGGTGTCAAAAATTGCGACAGGCACAGATGTAAAAGCAATCGAGATACTTGTTTTTATGCGCGATATTCGTAGCGAAAACTATTATGAGCAAATGCTTGGACGTGCGAGGCGCACACTTGGCAAGGAGGAACTTATAAAGTCTTCTCCTTCTGCCCATTCGTGTAAGTTGGGGTATGTGATTGTTGATGCCGTTGGTGTAACGAAGTCGGAAAAGATGTCGCGAGGCAAGTGTGGTGGTGACTCACAGCCCTCTATCCCTTTCAAAAAACTCTTGGACTGTGTGGTTACAGGCGACATCAGCGAGGAGACCTTTGGCACTCTCGCTACAAGAATAGAGCGTTTGGGCAGGATTCTGACGGACAAAGAGCGTGAAAAGTTCAAGTCTATCTCAGGTGATGTCGATATTCAAGATTTGGCGGTTGCCATGAAGAAAGCTCATGACACAGACGAAGTGGAAGAGACTATTAAGCGTGAGCACAAAGATTTCAACACACTCTCGCCCAAAGTGCAAGACGATATTCGCAAGGATATCATAAAGGAAAGATGTAAGCGTGCTTCCATGCCACTCTACCAACCTGAGGTCAGAAAATTCTTGATGACGATAAGAAGCTCAAATGAGCAAACCATCGACCCAGCTCTTGACTCCTTGATTAACGCTGGGTTTACCGATGATGTTGACACCAACAAAGACAGCATACGTCAGACGCTTAAGGAGTTTATCAATAAACATAAGGACGAGATAACAGTCCTGCAGATTATCTATAATCAGGAATTCAGACACCGTCACCTGACGGAAGCGATGATAAAAGACCTCTATGAAGAGATGAAACGCTACAATGCCTCGCTACAGCAGGATTTGATATTCTCTGCTTATAAGACTAAGAAAAAATCTGTTCTGAGAGAGCTTGTTGACATCATTCAAATTATCCGTTATGAATGGAAGCAGATACCTGAACTGATACCATTCGCTGACGGAGTACGCAGACGGTACAAAGATTGGATGTTTGATAAAAACAAGAACAAAGGCGGTGTGCGTGGCGCAAGTTCCGAGCCATTTACTTCGGAGCAAATGGCATGGCTTGAAATGATTCGCGACTATATCGCTAAGAATGCAAGTATGAAAGTTGAAGCACTGGAACTTGGCGTGTTCAAGAAAAACGGTGGTGCGGCAAAATTCTTCCGGCTGTTCGGCAACCAATGGGAAATTATTATAAACGAAATGAACGATGCTCTTGTGGCATAACAATATATGGCAGACAATACGATAAGCAACAAAGTATGGCAAATCGCCACAGTCCTGATGGATGGTGGTGTGTCCAATAGTGATTATTTGGAGCAAATTACATTCTTGCTCTTCTTGAAGATGGTGGATGAGAACTCTCACATGCCAACACCTTTTCGTTGGAAAGGCATTGAGCTTCCTGATGATTGTCAATTATTGCTGTCCGGTAAAACTCAAAAGAGCTTAATTATCCTGCCCGAAGCCTTGTATAATGGGACTTCGGGCTTGCCTTTTCAAAA
>CAVKNU010000358.1:0-90 GCA_963657465.1 Lachnospiraceae bacterium | reverse complement strand
TATAGCAGTTCACGTAATACATGAGCATTAATCTTACCATTGTAGCCAATCCGGAGAAGCTCCAGGGGCGTTTGATGCGTTTTTGTATGA
>CAVKNU010000357.1:0-4853 GCA_963657465.1 Lachnospiraceae bacterium | reverse complement strand
AGAGCACCGACAGGTCGTATATCCGCCCTTTCATGTTGATATGCTGCCACGGCCCCTCGGGTTTGTCGGCGATAAAGCACTGCAGGCCCTTGCCGTTGACGTTGGTGAACACATAGAACTTGCCGCTGTTGTAGCGTATGCACGGCGCCCACACTCCCTGACCGTATATTTCCTGCTTGTTTTTCAGCGAGAAACGGTCGTCGCCGAAGTCGAACCGTGGCAGGCAATAGCTGATATTCTCCCAGTTGACGAGGTCTTTCGAGTGCAGTATCACCACTCCCGGCACCGCGTGCATCGTGGTTCCGGCCAGATAGTAGTCGTCCCCCACGCGCAGGATGTCGGGATCGGAAAACTCGTCGTAGAACAGAGGGTTGGTAAACGTGCCGTTGCCGTTGTCGGCAGTCCACGATGTCTTCCCGTCGGGCAGCGTCTGCGCCACGGCATCGGCCGGGTAATGTGCGGCAAAGGCAATGGCCAGTGCCAGGCAAAGCTGATAATTCCTTTTCATAATAGGCTGTTGTCTTGTCTTTTCAGTTAGAGTTTCGTTGTCGGTTGCGGCGGTTGGCCTTTGCGAAGCCAGTGCAGGCGAGGGCAATGAAAACTTGTTTTCGGATTGCCGGGCGTAGCCTGACTTATACAAAGTCAGTGCAAGCGAGGGCAATGAAAACTTGTTCTCGGATTGCCGAGCGTAGCCTGACTTATACAAAGTCAGTGCAAGCGAGGGCAATGAAAACTTGTTCTCGGATTGCCGAGCGTAGCCTGACTTATACAAAGTCAGTGCAAGCGAGGGCAATGAAAACTTGTTCTCGGATTGCCGAGCGTAGCCTGACTTATACAAAGTTACTTCTTTTTCGCGAGAATTCCGGCATTTGCGGCAAAGAAAACGCCGTGCGCCAGACGCCACAGTTTCAGTCGCTTCTGACAAACCGCCCGTTCAGCCGTCGTAAACCGCCCGTTTATATATAATAAAAGGCCTGTTTACAACCCGTAAACCGCCCGCTTACGAAACTTAACCAGCCTTTTCTATTAGGAGATGTGCCTGATTTCTATACACAAACATTGCACTCCTGTCTTGAATGTTCGCCAACTTTTGGTGCGGAAAGTGAAGCGCATTTTTGGAAAGTGAAGTACAGGGTAAAGGCAGGGCAAAGACTGCAAACAATCGCTATGAATATCATATATGTAGCGAATACTACTTCATAACTCCATTTTTGCAGTCTTACCTTTGGCATTGTCATATTATTGTTGTTATTTTGTTGCTCGTTAATTCATCAGCAACAAATAGCAACAAAATTTATATGGCAGATGCAAAAGAACCAATCAGATTAAGAAAGCGTAAAATGGCATCGGGGAATACTTCCCTATACCTTGACATCTATCTTGATGGCAGACGCACGTATGAGTACCTCAAACTCTATCTCATTCCCGAAACGAACAGACAGGACAAAGAGAAAAACAGACAGACACTTCGCCTTGCCGAAGCAATCAAAGCAAAGCGAGTGGTCGAAGTTCAGAACGGCAGGTTTGGCTTTGAGAGTGAGTATAAACTTGATACCAATTTCCTTGACTATTACCGCCACCTGTGCGAGCAACGGCATAACACAGAGGGTTCGCTTGGCAATTGGGGTAATTGGTGGAGTGCCTTAAAGCACCTTGAAAGATATTGCCGTGCTGATATGACATTTAGAGAGGTAACGCCCGAATGGATACAGGGTTTCAAAGATTACCTTGACCGCACGGCAAGAGTTAAGGATAAGCGTAAGCACATAACAACCGACTATGACCTAAAACCGCTCTCACAGAACAGCAAGGTCAGTTACTTCAATAAGTTGCGTGCCTGTATCAACCAAGCATTCGAGGACAGGATAATGCCGCACAATCCGCTTCGTGGCATTGAGGGCTTCAAGACGGAAGAAAAGGAACGTGTGTACCTCACATTGGAAGAGGTCAGAGCATTGGCAGATGGCGAATGCCGCTACCCTGTTCTCAAACGAGCGTTCCTGTTTTCCTGTCTGACAGGCATACGAAAGAGCGACATTGAAAAGATGCGTTGGTCGGAGGTTAGACAGGAGGGCGACTTTACACGTATCATCTTCAAGCAGAAAAAGACAGGCGGACAGGAATACTTGGATATAAGTCCCGAAGCCGTGCCTTACCTTGGTCAGAGGGGCGAAGATAAAGACTTGGTGTTCCGAGGGTTCAAGTACTCCGCATACTTGCTGACAGAGCTAAAGGCGTGGGCTATGCGGTGTGGCATCACAAAGCCAATAACATTCCATTCGGGACGGCATACTTTCGCAGTGCTGATGCTCGACTTGGGGGCAGACATCTATACGGTTCAAAAACTGCTCGGTCATAAAGAAATTGCCACGACCGAGGTTTACGCCCACATCATGGATAAAAAGAAACAGGCAGCAGTAACAATGATACCATCTGTTACGCTGTCTGTTAATCAGTCCTCAGACAAAGACGATAAGTAAATCAGAGCGCACAGGGTCGTTATTCGGCTGTCTGTGCGCTTTTCGTATCTTTATTGATAAACATATTACCATTGCCTGTTAAAAGCCAATTTCCGTTTATTCCAAAATCTTCAATGAGATAGGTCAGCCATGCGGTTTGAAACATATCGCTTGCAGGGTTCTTTTCGACCGTGTTCATGTTCCACCGATTGATGCCGTGCATACGAGTGAAAGTCTGCCGACCACGGATAACCTTGGCTTCTTTAAGAAAGTCCAAAGTCTGAAAGAACCGCTTGATTATTCTTTGGGTGTCTTCTGTTTGCATAGGCTGTCAGATTTGGCGGTTGCCTGTGAGAATATGGCGTTTACATTCTCGGTGCGCTCTGTCAATCGCTTCTGTAAATCAGAGAGCGTGTCGGGGCTGAAATTGGGGTAACGACCATTTTTTATGGCTTCCTCAAACTCTCTCACTTCCTCGCCTGTCATCACAGGAATATATTTGTCAAGGTCAAGCAACGATTGGATATGCGACATTGCCTGTCTTTGGAGGTCAAACATCATTCCAACTTCCAACATTGAGCCTTGCCCAAACAGAAACCACCGAGCATTGATTTCGGGGAACGCTGACAGGATAGCCAACACAGGCTGTAACCCGAAGTTGTCTCCCTTTACCAACTTGGCAAGGTATTGGGGCGACCACCCCATCAGTTCAGCAAAAGCATTCTGTCTGCCGCCTGTCTTATATCTGATTATTTCCAAAAGTCTTTCGTTCATAAACCTAATACCTTTTTCTTGATTGATAAGATTTTGGTTACATCCTTATCAAAGTATATAGTATAGATTGTATCGTTTGAAACGCTGTCAGCAATCATTGGAGAAGCAAAACCAATAAACTCCTTAGGGGTTTGTCTAAGCCCCTCTCCAAGCTCTATTTCTGCAGCTTGCCTTTCCAATTTAGCAGCTTCGTCCGCCATTTCTAAGCACTCTTTTCGCCCTGTCTCCCCAAGTGCTTGCTTCCCTGTTCTTGACTTCCATAGCGCAGTCTCAATGTTGTTATGTAGATTATTTGCTGCCATTCTGCAAGAATAGGCTTGCTGATAACCAATAATAGAATCTAATTGATTGAAATGTGGCAACTTCAATCCCGATTTTTCAACCAATTCATTTGCCTTTTCAACAGGCGTTTGCTTATCGCAACCTGTCATCACACAAGACAGCAACGAAGCTGCCAATGCTATTGTAATATATTTTTTATCCATAGTCTTTTTATATACTGAATAGGTTATATCAGAGAGCGACAGAAACGCCCTGTGATTATGCAACTTTAGTTCTGATTGCTCAACTTCTCAATCACACCGACAAGCCGTTCCACTTGCTCTAACGCTTTCTCTGTCATCTTGCGTTGCGCTGCCACCTCGTTTATCATTTCTTGGATAGCACGGAACGAGTTAATATCGTTTGCGTTACCACCGACAGCAATGCTATTGTGGGTAGCGTGAACCGAGCGGCTTTCTGCGTCCTCAAAGAAGAAGCAAGGGCTGACATTGAAGAAGTTTGCAATCTTTTTCAGAGTGCTAATCTCGCAACTATCCCTTGCATACATCTTGCGGACAGCGGTGTCTGTCATATCAATGTAGGCACACAGGTCTTTGACCTTTTTGTTTTGCTCCGTGAGGAGCATTTTGATGCGTTCTTCTAACATATTATAGTTTTGTTTATTTCTTAAATAATCTTAAATAACTAACGAAATCAAAACTATTCTTATGTGTAATCAGAATTATAGCTTTATCTTTGTCATCAGTTACAGATAAAAATCTGAACAAAGATATAAAATAATAATTAAAATCAGAAATAAACCGATAAGTAAATTATAAAAAACTGCAAATATGAAGTTATTAGCACAAATCAAAGCCCCATCGGGACAGGGCATCACAATCGCCTATATCAAGCACGATGACCGTCAGACAGGCGAGTATCTGTTACAGGACGCATTCTCTGCACAGGGCGTATGGTACAAGACACTTGACGACCTCAAAGCCGAATGGCGAAGCGTTGGTTTTATGGTTGCACATTGTCTGCGACTTAATTGCAACGTTCCAACGTTGGTGTTCCCTGGCGAGCTGCATTACGGAATACCTTTCGGCTACCACGAAGAAGAATTACAATAATACAATCAGATATGACAACAGCAATATTGAAAACAGAGTGTGCCGAGGCACGTGAAGCACGCGACCTCGCAGTTTACAACGATTGGTGTGCCATGACATCAATAGAGGGGCAAAGCAAGACACGTGTAACGGAGTTTCTGATGCAGAAATACGACATACACAGCCCTGCAACAAGAAGCGGTTGACACTTGCTCCTTCTTGGAGCGTTTCGGAACAATGGCAGACG
>CAVKNU010000356.1:0-4928 GCA_963657465.1 Lachnospiraceae bacterium | reverse complement strand
CAAGGGGCATTATGCGCCTCGTCATTTCTCCAGTTTCTCACCATCTGAAGATAAGTAGAGAACTTCTTGCCGTCATCATCCGTAGAATACTTCAAGTTCCAAAGACACTTGAAAGCATGGATGGCGTCTGCAAGTCCTGGTTCCTTACCGTCTTGACCTTGAATCTCGTCATCATTTATCAAGAAATAAAGCTTCTTCAAGAATGCCTCGTACTTCTGAACCAATGAGTTGAAGAAGGTATATCTTACGATAGGCGTGATATTTGGGTTGGCATAGATATTATTCAACGCCTCCTTCAAGAGCATGTCAATACCGTCCAACTTTGGAATACTTACGGTATTCAGTACGAAGAAGAGATTGTCTATAATCTCTGGCAAACTTCTCATCTTGCTACAAACACCAGCCATCTCACCCTGCATAGCCTCGATAAGTTTTTCCTTCAACACGGCTTCGTCATAGACAAAACTTGACGTTGCGGCAGCTTGTTTCGCCACTGCCTCCACGAACTTGCCTACCAAGGTCAAGGCAAAGCCCTTCTCCTTGTCCAAGATTTCCTTGAAGTGATAGTACTTGTCTATCTGGTCGATGATGGCATCACCAAACTTCTCCTTACAGATATTCACCATCACATCGTATGAGTTTCCTGCACGTGCCGCATCAACGACCTCTGGGTCGCTCAGCAACTCTTCCCAGATTTGCTTGATAATCTTGTCGTTCTCGTTGAGTATCGACGCAAAAGGACTGTTCACCATGTCGAGAAGCTCGGCAACGGTTTTCTTCTCATCCTCCACTTTCTTTCCGACCTCCCCTATACGTGTAGCCTTCAACTCCGTAGGAGAGTCTTCCAACTCGATGGCTCCGTCAAACGAAAGTTGTATTCTCAGTTTGTCCAAGTCTATCATGCCCATCAGTTCCATAGGCAAAGTCTCCTTGGTATATGGCAAATACTTATAGAACACCTTGCAGAACACATAGAACTTTTCCAGTTCTGGGTCCGTGAAGTCCATGAGTTGAGCCAAGAAACCATATTGACGGACAAAGCGATTTACTTCCTTGCGATACTTATCCTTGTCTTCGTCTGACAACGGATCAACTCTCTCATGCACAATATTCAGTAATATCGAAGGAACCTCATGCACCCTGTCTTTGTCAATCATTCGCTCACAAACAGCGTCTATCTCGCTCTCATTGAAGATATTCCAGTTTTGCACCGTCTCTTTCAGGGTATATACACGCTGTGTATCAACATCGCCAGTCAGTGTCGTCTCTGTATAATACTGATTGAATGCCTTGCGCACCGAGTCGGCATCATTGCGGAAGTCCACGACAAGCGTATCTTCCTTATATGGCCAATAGGTACGGTTCAAGCGTGACAACGTCTGGATGCACTGGATGCCACCCAAGCTACGGTCAACGAACATCGTATGAAGCAATTTCTGGTCGAAGCCTGTCTGGAATTTCTCTGCTACTATCAGAATCTTGTAATCGTCTTCCTTGAACTTCTCGGCGATGTCATTGTCCGTAACACCATCGTCATTCATGTTTGCCTCGGTACACTTGTTGCCATTGCTATCGGTTACTTCACCAGAAAAGGCTACAAGGGTCTTGATAGCACCATGGTATTCCTCCTTGATGATGCGGTCGATGATTTGCTTGTAGTCGGCAGCCGACTGACGGGAATCACACACCACCATAGCCTTGGCTTGATGGTTTATCTTGTTGATGGTGAACTTCATGAACTGGTCAACTATCATGCTCGCCTTTCTCAGTTTGATGTACTTGTTCTTGCCCAGCCACTCTCCAATTACCTTCAAGGCTTTCTTCTGCTCGAAGAGTTTGTCCTTATCCTCGTCAGGATGCTTTTCTATTATTTCAAACTTGGTCTTGTAACTGACATAGTTCTGTGTGACATCAAGGATAAACTTCTCGTCGATGGCTTGCTTCATGGAGTACAAGTCATGGGCAGACTTCCTATCCTTTCCATAAAGGGCATAAGTCTTGTCCTTTGGTGTGGCAGTAAAAGCAAAGTACGAGATATGGCTCATCATCTTCCTGTAGCTTTGCATCTGCGCCATCAAGGCATCCAATGGGCTGTCATACTCATCAGGGTCGTAATCGCCCATCTTCTCCAAGTCCTCCTTGGTGGAAAGAGCATTGACCAAATCCTTTGCAGCCTCGTTTCCAATGGCTGTATGAGCTTCATCTACTATGATGGCATACTTCTTGGATTTCTCATGTTTGAGATAATCGAGTGCAAAGGCAAACTTCTGCACCGTGGAGATGATGATTCTGTTCTCGCCATTCAAGGCATCAGCCAGTTTCTTGGAACCCTTGCGAATGTCCTTCACCGTTCCTGCCGTCACCTCAAAGTTCACCACGTCCTCAGCCATATTGCGATTGAGTACAATACGGTCTGTCACCATGATGATACTGTCAAAGATAGCCGTGCCATCAGGATTCGTCATGTTGGCAAGCTGGTGGGCAAGCCAAGCCATCGTCTTGGTTTTTCCACTTCCTGCGGAATGCTGAATCAGATAATTATGCCCCGGTCCCTCTTCACGAACCAAGCCACGGAGTTTTCTCACCGCACGGAGTTGGTGGAAACGAGGGAAGATGACCACGGTACGTTTCTTTTGCTCCTTGGTGTCCTTGTCCTCGTAATACTCATCATAACGCTTGATGAAATTCTCCAGTAGGTCGAGGATGGAATCTGCTTGCAAAACCCTATGCCACATATAGGCTGTAGGATATTCGCCCTCGATAGGAGGGTTAACGGTCTCTTGATTGAAAGGCAGGAATGTTGTCTTCTCGCCGTTCAGGAAAGTAGTCATGAAGGCATACTGGTTGTCCATGACAAAGTGAACCAGACAGTTTCTCAGCATTCGGTTGTGTGGGTCACGATTTCGCTTATACTGCAAGATGCCGTGCGTATAGTTCTGGCCTGAGCCTTCGTTTTTCAACTCGAAAGTAAACAAAGGGATGCCATTGAGCAAAATGCACAAGTCAAGCTCATTGCCTTTGTCCTCGCCCAATGAATAGCGCATCTGACGGACTACACTGAACTTGTTTGCACGGTACAGTCTGTAGTTGTCTGTTCCCTCACCTTCCAGCACCGGCTTGAACTGACAGAACTTTACTTTTGCTCCGCTGACAGTAAAGCCTTTTCTCATGATTGCAAGAATGCTCTCACCACGGTCTATTCGCTTGTTGTACTCACGAACGACAGTAGCCACCTCCTGACCAGGGAAATGCTTGGTCAGTTTATTCCAGACCACAGGCTGCTGGCGCAAGAACTGCTCCAGCATCTCCACATCACACAGCTTCTCGATGTCAAACTGTGCGCTACTCCTTTGATTGTAGAGGTCGCTATCTGCAAGATAGCTTGCAATGTGCTCCTCAAATTTCGTTTCGTTCAAGAGATTATTCATCGTTGATTGTTTTTGTCATTAACTATTATTTTGCAATTCATCGGTCATGACCGATGAAATTACTTCCACCTTCTGCTATCTTTTACTTCTGTATTGCACCCAATTCAATTGTGAACGCAGTGCGTTCACTTTTTAATCAGTTCCTTCTTTTGCAGAAGCCTCATTTTCTTTATATTCTCTGAGCTCTTGTTCCACCATATCAAGGCGTTTTCTCAAATCTTCAACAGAAGGGAGCCTGTCTTTAATTCTAATCCCTTCATAGGTAGCTACACCCATAGGATTCTGTATGCTGTCAAATGCCCATTCTACTTTCGTCTGGTCTTTTGATTTACAGAGTAGAAGCCCTATCGTTGGATTGTCTTCTGGTTGGCGAAGCAACTTATTACATGCAGCCACATAGAAATTGAGTTTGCCGGCAAACTCTGGTTTGAAGTCAACTACCTTTAATTCAATGACAACATAGCAGCGAAGACGGATATGATAAAATAGCAAGTCGGGGAAATAGCCATCGTTGCCAACAACGAGTTCCGGTTGCCTTCCTACGAAAGTGAAACCACTTCCAAGTTCAAGCAGGAAACGAGTTATATCTTTTGCTATTGCATTTTCCAAGTCACGCTCATTGTAGCCCCTTTCCAATGTTAGGAAATCCAAACGATATGGGTCTTTCAGAACGTTCATTGCGAGCTGACTTTGTTGTGCAGGCATTTGGGTTGAGAAGTTTGTTATAGCATGACCATACTTACTGAAATCATCTGCATCTATAATGTCCTCCAATTCACGTTTGCTGAGCCCTTCATCTATAATACGTGCAATATAATAGAACGCTTCTTTGATGGATTTGCACTTAGACGTAATGACTAAGTGATGCTTCCATGGCACAATTCCGAATACTGGCAACATGCCATTGCGACTTAAAATGTCAGATAATTTGTCTGTCGACACAATTTCTGCACCTAATTGGTGCAATTTTATAGGATTCTGATTTTCAGCCTCTTGTAATTTTGCACCTAATTGATGCAAAATTTGCTTGTGCTCATCATCTGCCATATAAAACTCATACCATTCCTTCATGTAGTAAAGGTTTCGTGCCGAGAATCCACGTACATCGGGAAAGGCGGATCTAAGGTCAAGACAGAGCTGGCTTACCACTCCAGAGCCCCATCTTGATTCCGCTTTCTTTTGTACAATATCACGCCCCAACAGCCAATTGAACTCTAAAGCTCCATAGTTGGCTTGCAAAGCCACACGGTTACGAATGTTCTGATAGCGATTTTTAATCTCTTTCAGCCATTCGGTATAGTCTTTGTCTCCATGGAAATTCTTGGAGGTGACGAAATATGTTTTGTTCTTGTCAATCATTTTTATAATCAAATTATAATTCGGTTTTAACTCCATTTGAGGGTTATCACGAGACTTTGCGCTTTCCTGTAACGACCTCCGTGATGAGACTCTGCTTGTATTCTTGCAGAAGTTCAACTTGATGCTGGGCTTTGGAAATAG
>CAVKNU010000355.1:0-4957 GCA_963657465.1 Lachnospiraceae bacterium | reverse complement strand
GTGTTACTTTATAGAGAGGACACAAAAATGTACCAAGTTATTTTTTAATCATTACCAAGTTATTTTTTTACACATTACTAAAATCGTCCATAATGTGAAATAATCCGTAAAATGATGATAAGTTCTCGTCCTTTTTATTATCTTTGCAGCCATATCGGATGTCTATTTTGGGTGTCTGCAACTATGAAGATAGGCAAAATTCCCGTATTGCCAAATCCAGGCCAACGTTTTATATACCAGGTTTGTAAAAACTATCAAAGAGTTAAGGAAAAAACATAACGCAATATGAACAACGTATTACTTGAAGCCAAACCTATTGGCGAAATTAAGGGCAACTTCTTTGTTCCAAAATACCAGAGAGGTTACCGCTGGACAGAGTCCCAGGTCCGAACGTTGATGAACGACTTATGGGAGAATTGTAAGCAAGAAACCCAAAAGGAATATTGCTTGCAGCCGGTGGTGGTTCGCAAACGTGGAGAAGCTGACTATGAACTGATAGACGGTCAGCAGCGTTTTACTACCATCTTGATTTTGTTGTCTTACATCAAGCGTAACTTCCTTCCTCGTGTCGCTATTGACTACAAACTGGAATATGAGACACGGGAGGCTACGTCGGAGTTCCTTTCCAATATCACTGAAAAACGTGCACAGGAGAACATCGATTTCTATCACATCTACAATGCAGACAAATGCATTGACACTTGGCTGAAAGAAACTTGCGAAGACAACGAAAACAAGATGTATGCTGCTCTGATGGTTCTCTTTCCCTATATTCAGGAGAAAGTTAAGGTGATTTGGTACGAAGTCGGTGACGAAGAAGACCCAGTGGCCCTTTTCACACGCCTCAACATCGGAAGGATACAACTGACCAACGCCGAACTTGTCAAGGCACTTTTGCTCATTAAATCTGTTGACGACAACCAAAAGGACACACGGCAGGAACGTGCCATACAATGGGACAATATAGAGAAGGAACTTAGTGGAGAGAAAAATGAACTTTGGTATTTCCTCACCACTAAGGATGCATCCGCTTATCCTACAAGGATAGAACTGCTCTTTGACATGATGGCGTGCAAAGCACCCGGCGAACGAGAGAAACACTTTACCTTCTTTTGGTTTGAAAAGGAAATAAAGGAATATGGTGTAACTGCCATTTGGGAAAAGATACAGCAGTGTTTCCTCCAGATTAAGGAATGGTATTCTGATAATGTTCTCTATCACAAGATAGGTTACCTCATAGCTTCAGGCAACAAGACAATGGTTGAGATATTCCAACAAGCCCAAGGAAAGCGGAAAAGCCAATTTGTCAACGAGCTTGATGTCATGATAGCAGAAAGCATCAACTTCAAGATGAAGGACGGCGAGACTTATCAAGACCTTGATTACAGAAGACATTACGATGAAATCAGCCGAGTGCTTCTTCTGTTTAATGTTGAGAGCATCATTAAGGAAGATGTCTATCAGCGTTTTCCTTTCAGCAAGTACAACACGCTGGAGTGGAGTCTGGAACATATCCATGCACAAAACTCACAAGGTTTGAAGACAAAAGTCTCACAACTACTATGGATAGAGAAACATATTGACTCGGTGAAATCGGTCTCTGAAGATGGAAAATACGATGACTTGATAAAGAAAATGGAAGATGTAGTCAATACACGCGATGTCAATGCAAGAGGTTCTTTTGACGATTTGGCAAACATGGTTACCAGCGCTTTGTCTGAAGATACCAATTACGATTACATCGATACGTTGTCAAACATGGCATTACTCTCTAAGGATGATAATTCAGCCCTCAACAACTCCACTTTTGACGTGAAGAGAAACATGATAGTGGATATGGATCGAAGAGGCGCCTTCATACCTTACTGCACCAAGATGGTCTTCCTGAAATACTATACTCCATCTGGCGAGAATCAGATTCACTTTTGGGGACAAAAAGACAGAGAGGCATATATTGGTGCAATGGAAAAGATGCTGAATCCTTATTTGTCACTCATCAACAAAACTTTTTAAGTTATGGCAACAACAAAACTACATACACTTATCGACCTCTTCAAGAGTCAAGAAGGCGACGAGTCTCTTCCATTGTCGAAAATAGAGATTCCGATGATACAGCGCGACTATGCCCAGGGACGCAAATCGCCTGATGTAGACAGAATCCGCAAGCGGTTCTTGTCTTCCATCTACTCTGCATTGACAGAAAACAAACCGCTAAAGTTGGACTTTGTCTATGGTGACATCAATGAAAACAAGGTGCTGACTCCTCTTGACGGGCAACAACGGTTGACCACCCTGTTCCTGTTGCACTGGTATATAGCTCGCCACGAAGAAATCGAGGCCTCGAAAATTGAATTTCTTCATCACTTCTCTTATGAGACACGCTTCAGTGCCCGGACTTTCTGCCAGCACTTGGTGGATTATACTCCAGACTTTTCAGTAGGCAAACTGTCGGAAGACATCATCGACCAAAGTTGGATGCCTCTCGACTGGAAGAATGACCCTACAATCAACGCCATGTTGAATATGTTGGATGACATTCATAAGATGTTCAGGGAGACTTCCGGATTGTGGCCCCTGCTTGAGGATGGTTGCATAGGCTTCTATTTTCTGTCTGTCAAGGATATGGGACTGACCGATGAGCTATATGTGAAGATGAACTCACGTGGCAAACCACTTACAGAATTTGAGCACTTCAAAGCGGAATGGGAAGGTTGTATGCAGAAAATCGATGCCGATGTTGCAGATAGAATCAGTAGGAAGATAGACCTCTCATGGACAGACATTCTGTGGCCATATAAGGGCGACAATGACATCATAGATGATGAATTCGTTAAATATTTCAGATATCTGTGTGCTATCATCTATTACAAGAAATATTCTACAGAACAGATGCCGGAGGATATCTTCGACATCACGAAAGCATTGTTCTCCGACAAGGCTGACGATGCGAAGGACAATCTGCTGTTCATAGAAAAAGCCTTCGACTGTCTGGACGGATTTAATATCATGGCTTGCTTCGACACTTTCCTGACAACCGAGCAGCATGTTGACAACAAATCCCATGTGGATGCCCCGATTGATATCTTTGAACAATGTTGCCGTAGTTATGGTGAATACAATAGGGGTGGGCGTGTGAGAGTTTTCTCCATAGGACGCATGCTGCTACTCTATAGCTTCATCCTCTATTGGCAGAACAAGACCGATATAACTGAAGAGCAGTTTTCCAAACGTCTCCGCATCGTCACAAACCTGATAAAGAGCTCAGAGTTCGAGTTGCGCGAAGACCGTATGAATGCATTGACGGAACAAATTGAAGAAATTGTCCTTGAAGGCAAGATTGAAAACATCGACGGGCGCAACACGTTCAATGCATTCCAGATACAAGAGGAGATAGAAAAAACGGAATGGCGCAATAGTCACCAAGACGAGGAACTCATGCTCCAGAATCTTGAAGATCATCCATTGTTGCAGGGTTGCGTACGGGTTGTTGGTTGGGACAACCTCAACTATACCAAAAGGTTCCACTCTCTGTTCAGGTGTGACCGTGGACTTGTCAATAGAGCATTGCTCACCATAGGAGACTACTCTATCAAGGTAAATTGGCGCTATCAAATAGGCTCAGCCAAGAAAGCCACAAGTTGGAAAGCCATCTTCCACAGCAATAAGGACAGTATTAAGAATACACAAGCCATCTTGCTACAGTTGCTTGCAAAAGCAGAAGTATTTACAGATGACATTCTGCGTGACATCATTGACGAGTACCTTGCTGAGGCCACACATTACGACTGGAAGTATTATCTCGTGAAATACGACTCCATGCGTCCTGAGGAATACGGCATGTACTATTGGTATGAACACGACACGAGAGAAAAGGCTTCCTACAACGTCCTGATGATGATGACAGAGAAAAGCATCGGCGGCCGTAATTTCCAGATATTTCTCAAGGCACTGTATGACAAGTTTACTGCTGTCTATAATGACAAGGCTGCAAGATTGGGCGAGTATGCCTATTCTGGTGACGGTAACAAACTGGAACTTCTCTGCATCAACAAGCGGGTTTACTTTACGGACAGCGAACTTGTCGTAGAAGATTTTGCGGACGACTCCGAGGAAGTAAATGCAACACCTATGCTCATTGAGCAGGAAAACGATGTGGACGTAGTTGACCGGGTGGCGCTGGCATGGAAGGAAATAGAAATTCTTCTTGCTAAGTAACGTGTAAAAAATAACTTGAGCAGATTTTTTGATTCGCGAAATGTGCCAACGACGGGCTGAACCAACGGTCACCGGCGCAATACGCCCTGTAAGGGCAGAAGCACATAGCCCAGGGCAAGCGAAGCGGCACCCTGGGTTTTATATCGATGTGGTTAACGTGCGCCCTGTAAGGGCAACTACATAATAATCAATATAATATAATGCAGCTGCCCTTACAGGGCGCACAGGTAAAAGCGCGCATCAAAAACCCAGGGTGTTGCCCTGGGCTATGAGTAGTTGCCCTTTCAGGGCGTCCCCGCTGCACCTCAAGCAAGCCTTAGTAGTGTACGGCGTCCCCGCCGTACCTCAAGCATGAACCGACGCGAGGACGCGTCTCGCTACTACAACAGCCGTCCGTAGTAGTGTACGCCGTACCTCAAGCGAGAATGTTAGTAGTGTGCAGCGTCCTCGCTGCACCGCAAGCAAGAAAGGCAAACTGTAGTAGCATGACGCGTCCTCGCGTCATACCAAGCAAGCCGATACTGGCCTGTGCGCCCTGAACCAACGCTCACCGCCGCAACGCGGAAAGGTAAGGCCCAGCGATGCGCACATAGGCACTCAGACGATAGTCATCTATCTCTTTTTAATGTTGATGACTCGTTGGTCTACCTCAAAACGGTTGTTGAACATAAAACAAATATTAAATTGTTTGAATTATAGTGAAATAATACCCCGATTTTTCCCATATATGGGAAATGCGTTT
>CAVKNU010000354.1:0-4986 GCA_963657465.1 Lachnospiraceae bacterium | reverse complement strand
TTTATTTTATACTTTTGCCACAGGGAAAATAACTAAAATTCAAAGTATCATGAAAGCAAAGCGATTTAAGTTGAGCGCTCTCTCGGCAGAGAGCCTTCGACAAAAGGAGATGGGAGCCATCATGGGTGGCACCTCTTGTACTTGTTCATGTTATTACGCAGATGAGCCAGGTGGCTCTCCAAGTGGTACGAACACTTATGCCAACTATGAGAATGGCTACCAGTCAACAGAAGGCTGTAATGAGTATGGCTATAGCGATGAGTATGGATCTGGCAATACAGGCTATGTAAAAGAATACAAAGAACATATGAAATCAATTTGGAGAATAACCCTTTTTCTTGTAATATGTTTGTGTAATGGAGTGACATTGAATGCGCAGCCCAAGGTTGCGCATTGTCCGATCCCCAATCGGTCTGTTGGTAAGATGCAAGTCATCGATAGTACGCAAGTAAGAGTCTGGTATGCTTTCAATGCAGATAATATCAAAGATGAGAATACCTATATTGACAAGCAATGCCTGGACATAGGGAAAACTGTGAAGAAATACTATAGTGATGTCCTTTTCAGGGAGGACACCCTGCGAATGGACTGGAAGAGGAAGCATCCCAAGGCACGGGGCATTCCACGCTCCTTTGTAAAAGGAGGGAAAAAGCGCGATACATGGAGCGAATATCAATATTCCGAGCTGTTCATCTACAAAAACAAGATGGAGGTATATGCCGCTATGCCTCAATGGCTGGAAAGATACAATGCCTTTTATGTCGAGGAATATCCCCTTCAAAAATGGAAAATAGACACGAGAACCCAAAAAATATTGGGGTATGTATGCCAAAGGGCAACAACAAGCTGGCGGGGGCGTGTCTTTGAGGCATGGTTCGCCCCTAGCATTCCTTTGAAAGCTGGTCCGTGGAAGTTCGGTGGTTTGCCAGGGCTTATCCTCAAGCTTCGGGACATGGATGGCTTGTATAGATTCGAGGCTGTCCAGATAGCTCGGCATCCTAGCCCAATATTTAAGTCTGATTATATAGGATTCCAAGCATCAACTCGTGAAAAGGTTTGGAAACAACACAAGACCTTCAATGAGAATTGGTGGAAGGCAGCCAATTACCACAAGGCAACGATTGATTCCCGAGGCAATATGGTTCAAGGCGCAGCCGTTTCCATATTAACACCTTACGAACCCTTGGAAAAGGAATAGATGAATATATGAATCATTTTTAATAACAAAGCTTTTATGAAAATTAAACGATTTAAATTGAATGCTCTCTCTAGAGAGAGCCTTTGTAGAAAAAAAATGAATGCCATCATTGGTGGTAATTCCTGTGGTTGCAGTTGTGCGTATGCAGACCAAGGTGGTTCTTCTACTAGCAGTAATCGTGAGGCTAACTATTCTTATGACACCTCATCCTCATATGGGTGTAACCAAGTTACCAAGGATGATTATGAGGGTTATGGAGTTGTCATCCAAAACCATGCTTGATTCATATTTGCAACAAAGACCGTAGTTATGAGACAAAAACTTCTTTTGCTGTTATTTTTTGTTCCTTTCCTTTCCATTTTGGCGCAACCAAAACAAAATGGGCGTGTCCCCATTCGTGAGAAGAGGGGATTTGAACATCGGAAACCCATTGGAAATGCCAACATGCGTATTCTTTACTCCTTCAATGCGAAGGACATAAGAAATGAGGATACATATCTGGATTTGGGCAAGTTGGAAGTAGGTAAGGGAATGACAAAATATTCCAGTGAGTTTCTTTCTCGATCAGACAGAAAAGCCATCCAGTGGAAACGAGAAACGAAAAGGCATGGAAATGTCCCGAAATCCTTTTGGATGGGAGGGCAAAAGGAGCACAAGGAGCATTGGAGTGAGTTGGTCTTTTCTGAATATTTTGTGAGGGGAAACCAACTCACAGAGTGGGCATGTATGCCTCTTTGGGCTGAGAACAATAATGGACGATATACGGAGCCTTGGCCATTGATGCAGTGGAAACTTCAAAATGATTATTTGCAGGTTCTTGGCCATCACTGCCAAAAGGCCACCTGTCACTATCGTGGCAATGATTTCGTGGCATGGTTTGCTGCGGACATCCCTATAAAGAGCGGTCCATGGAAATTTGGTGGTTTACCTGGCTGCATACTGAAGGTCTATGACTTGCAGAAGAAATATGTTTGGGAGGCTGTTTCCATTGAGCGAGGAAACTATCCGATACTTCAATACCCAGAGAGGCTTTATCCCAAAACTAGCCGCAGTCGTATCTGGAAGTTGCAGAAAAAATACAATGCTGATTACTGGAACGCCATAGGTATGGCATGGAGTGATGGACATTCAAGTAAAAAACAAACATTTTACCCCTTGGAAAAGGAATGATTTCGTATGAGAATACCTATAGCAACAACCATATTACTATTGACAGGCCAAGTCTGTCTGCAAGCCCAAACTGTCATAAGGGGAACAGTGCTAACTGCTAGTGGAAAATGTGTGGAGGCTTACGTTTCTGTGGCAGACAAGGCGACAGGCAACATCCTTGCTTATGCCGATGTTGATACAAAAGGCACCTACAACTTGTCGTTCAAGACGGATGCCGATTCTGTTACCGTAACAGCGTCGGGACTGACCATCGGCAATCAATCCAAGGTGGTGGCGAACCTGTCACAACGTCTCAACTTTCGAGTCAGAGAGGAGGTTCTCCAGTTGAAAGAAGTGACGGTCAAGGCCAAGAAGATACGACAGGACGGTGACACTTTAAGCTATAATGTCGCTTCCTTTGCGCAGCAAGGTGACAGAGTGATAGGCGACGTGCTGAAGCGCATGCCGGGCATAGAGGTGAGTGGTGATGGCGGCATCAAGTTCAATGGAAAGGGCATCTCCAAGTTCTATGTGGAGGGTATGGACTTGCTGCAGGGACGTTACGGCATCGCCACCAACAATGTCAATGCCCAGGATGTCGCTTCCGTGCAGGTGCTCCAAAACCATCAACCTGTCAAGGCCTTGAAGGGAAAGGTGCTGACGGATGATGTCGCTATGAACCTCAAGTTGAAAAGTTCCTCCAAGGGAACCTTGGGCATCAACGCCATGGTAGGTGGAGGTGCGGAGGGAAAGAAAAATGGCATCTGGACGGCAGAGCTGGTAGGTATGTACTTCAACAAGAGAAGACAGGACATCACCTTGTACAAAGGCAACAATACGGGGGATGACGTTTCACTGGAACTGAGGAAGCATTACTCTGGTATCAACAGCGTGTTCCTGTATCCCTATTGCCCTATGGGTGCCTTGTTGCCGAATGGGTCGGGGCTTCCGCAAAAACGGACTTTCGACAACTCGTCGCATATATTGACCTTGAACCATTTGGAGAAGTTGAGCGAGGACAACGAGATAGGCTTGAACGTAGCTTATTACAGTGATTGTGTCCGCCGTGAGGGAAACAGCGTGAGCAACCTTTTCGTCAATGATAGTCAGCGACTGTCGACACAGGAGTCCCTGACAAGTATAACGAAGACAGATAACTTGAACGTACAGTTGAGATACAACAAAAACGCCTCCAGCAACTTCGTCGCAGAGGTCTTGAAACTGGATGTGGGCTGGAATTCGGACAAGGTGGATGGGACGCTCGGCTCGGAACGCACAGGCTTGCAGCCTATGAAATATGGTGAGGACGTGACACATCAATATTTCGATCGTCCGCAGCTCTCTGTCAGCAATACATTGAACGTTATTCGCAACACAGGAAAGCATACGCTCGACTTGCATTTCTCCGCAGGTTACTCACAACGTCCCAATACCCTGGAGGTGAGCATCGACTCCCTGGCAGAGGATAAGTCATCCCATTATGTGCAGGATATGATGTCACGCCATATCGCAGGTAACTTCCATACCCAATACAGCCTTCGCCTGGGTGACTTTACGCTGAATTATGGGCTTCTTGCCGATGCGAGTCTCCACGGAATTACGACTACACTCGATGGTTTCGGAGATGGTGGCGACTCCAATCACAACAATCTTTGGTACAATGCTTATGAGGTGGCCCTACGCCAAAACTACAAGTTTGAGAGGGCAGGGTGGAGAGTGTCGCTGGGATGTCCGCTGATCCTTTACTCGCAGACATTGGACGACCATATACGCAGAGACCGAAACGACTATGTTCACCTGTTGGTCAACCCTATGGTTTCAATAGGCTATGAGTGGCGGGACTGGAGCGGAAGCTTGCGCACAGGCTATACCAAAAACATCGGCAGTCCCGACGGAATCTATCAAGGGTACATCATGAGCAACTATCGCTCCTTTCAGCGCAGCTATGTGGAACGTCTGTCTGAGACCGAGCGTACTGACGTGTCTGTAAGCTTAGGCTATCGTAGTGCCATAAACGCTACTTTTCTTCGCATCAGTGGGTCGTATGGGCATAAGCGTGACAACCAGACCTTTGGGACAAGCTACCAAGGGGGAACCAGTATCGTGCAAGTGATAGACAGACATTCAGAGTCCGATACCTACAGCATTGAGACCAATGGCAGCAAGGGCTTCGACTGGTTGCAGACCTCGATTAGCTTTTCGGCAAATTATAGGTATATGACTAGCGAACGGCTTATGGGAAATGATGTGTATCCATTTCGCTCACGTTTCACCAGCATGGGGCTTGGAGGAAGCATCGTGCCATTCTCATGGCTTGACTTTGTTTGGAACAGTGGTTATTCGTGGAGTTCCAGTAAAACAAAGGCTGAAGTCAATGGGAATGGGCAAAATGTGCGGTCTGCCTCGCAGCGAGTCAAGATGAACGCTCACATAGGCAAGAAACTAACCATGACGGCTTCGTTGGAGGACAATTACAACAACCTGACAGCAGTTAATCGCCATGCTTGGTTTGGGGATGTGTCTGCCAAGTTGAAGTGGAGGCATACAGATTTGGAACTTCAATGCAACAACCTGCTGAATCAGCGCAGCTACACGAATGTAAATTACAGTGGGCTTGACATATATTCCTATACCTCCCA
>CAVKNU010000353.1:0-5083 GCA_963657465.1 Lachnospiraceae bacterium | reverse complement strand
GTGCGCTATGGTCGCCAGAAGTATGACTATCAGGAGGGTACGGTTACGAGCTTTGCCCCAGGACAGGTAACGCACGTGGTGATGAATCCTGATGTGCGCCCTCAGGCTAAAGGACTCCTCTTCCATCCCGACCTCATCAAGGGTACGCCTTTGGCTCGTGAGATGCGCAACTACTCGTTCTTCTCTTATAGCTCCAACGAGGCTCTGCATCTGAGTGATGAGGAGAAACAAATCTTTATCGACTGCTTGAACAAGATCAAGATTGAGTTGAATCGTCCAATAGATAAGTTCTCCAAACGATTGATTGCGATGAACATCGAGTTGCTGCTCAATTACTGCATGCGATTCTATTCTCGCCAGTTCGTGACCCGTGAGGTGCAGAACAAGGATGTCTTGACTCGCTTCGAGAATTTGCTTGATGATTACTTCGCTGGCAACAAGCCTCACATGGAGGGATTGCCTACCGTGAAGTATTTCGCTGACAAGATCTGTTTGTCGCCTAATTATTTCGGCGACCTTATCAAGAAGGAGACGGGCATGAGTGCGCAGGAGTATATCCAAAACAAGATTATCGACCTCGCCAAGTCGATGCTGCTAGGCTCGGAGAAGACCGTGACGGAGATATCCTACGACCTCGGTTTCCAATACTCCCAGCACTTCAATCGTGTTTTCAAGAAGAATACGGGCTTAACGCCTACGGCTTATCGCAGGAATTAACAAAGTCATACGGAACTAAAACGGATAACACGGAAAATCTCCGTATAAATTCCGTCTAAGTTCCGTATGATAAAAAATAAAACAAAATGAGTAATTGCAAGCTACATCCGTTAGTTCGTCTTACGACCTTATGTGAGATGAACGCATCCGATATGACCCAATGCTTTGTGGTGATACTGCAAGGCAGGGAGAGTCGTGTCTGTACGGGATGTACACCTTGCGACTTCCGTGATGCCACGTTGCTCTTCTTCCGTCCTGGGGAATGCAAGGAGTATGTGGAGCGAATGAAATGCGTGGCAGATGTGAGGGCTCTCTGCTATTGTGGGGATTGGTACGCCAGATGGAATATGGAAAGTACGGCTAGTTTCTTTGCTTATACCATCAAGGAGTCGCTCCACCTGTCTGTACGTGAGAGAGGGGTGATAGAGAAATGCTTCCACGACATTGAGGAGGAATTGGAGTGGGGCATTGATGACTATTCCAATCCGCTTATCGCCCAAAAGATAAAACAACTCTTTTGCTATTGCCAGCGTTTCTACGACCGTCAGCACATCACTCGCTCTTGCCTGAATGCTACGCTGATGGCGAAGATAGAGCGGGAGGTGGATGAATACCTGGTGAGTGGGGACAACTGTATGACTTGCTGCCATGTGCCAGCGCATCGCTTTGCGGAACCTTTGGGATTGAGCGATGCTTATTTTGCTGATTTCTTGAAGCGAGAGACTGGCAAGACGATAGATAAGTATGTATGTTCTCGCCATTTCGAGGTGGCGAAGAGATTGCTGCTCCATACAAGCGATTCGCTCTTTTCTATTGCCCGAAAGCTGGGCTATCATACGGTGCAAAGTTTCTCTGCCACCTTTAAGCGGGTGCTGGGCTGTGCGCCGAATGATTATCGTAATGCGAATTAAAAATGGCACACGGATTTCACGAATCTCACGGACTATATGCTTAAGACTTTTGTAATAAGATGATTTCAAACCAAATAATTTGAAATAAAATGGTTTGAAATCATTCTATTTCAAATAAAATGATTATATTTGCATCCGAAAGTGTGGTAGTAGCACTTATTTGGTAATAATAGATGTAAATATAAAGAAGATATGGACATACCTTTTGTTTTTGGTAAAATAGCTGATGGACAAGATTTTACGGATAGGACAGTCGATACAGAGAAGTTGAAAAACAATTTCCGTGGATTGGTGAATACTATCATCATTTCGCCTCGCAGGTGGGGAAAGACTTCGCTCGTAAATCATGCCTTGGAGCAAATGAATGGTGATAAGGACTATCTTGTCTGCAAGGTTGACATCTTTAATTGCCGTACTGAGGCACAGTTTTATCAGACTTATGTCAATGCTATACTGAAGGCTTCTTACTCGAAGATGGATGAATTCTTGGAGGCGGCAAAGAAATATGTTGGAGCATTCGGACCCAAGTTGACTCTGAGTGATTGCAGTCAGCAGTATGAGCTTGCCCTTGGGGTGGATTTCAAGGACAAGCAGTATTCTTATGATGAGATTTTGGATTTGCCTCAGAAGATAGCTTTGGAGAAAGGCAAGAAGTTTATCGTTTGTATCGATGAGTTCCAGAATGTTAGTACTTACGCCGATAGTCTGGGTTTCCAACGAAAGCTTCGTTCGCATTGGCAGACGCACAATCGAGTGGGGTATTGTATGTTTGGTAGCAAGCGCCACATGTTGCTCGACATTTTTAGCAATTACGAAATGCCTTTCTATAAGTTTGGTGACATCATGTTTCTGGATAAGATTAGCGAGGATGACTGGGTGAAATTCCTTGTCAGAAGATTTGAGGATACAGGCAAATTTATAGAGGAGGATACAGCTCGCCATCTGGCAAAAATGGTTGAATGTCATCCTTACTACGTGCAACAATTGGCGCAGTTGAGTTGGTTGAGAACCAAGAGAGCTTGTACGGAAGGAACTGTAGATGAGGCTTACGAGGCGTTGGTGGGACAGCTCAGTTTGCTTTTTGCCAATATCATAGATACTTTGACTGCCAAGCAGATTAGTTTCTTGCAAGCTGTGGCAAATGGTGAGAAAAACTTTTCATCTCGTGATGTGCTGACAAAATATGAGTTGGGTACTTCTGCCAACATCAAGAATCTCCGCAAGGCGATGCAAGACAAGGACCTCATTGATGTCATGCCAGATGCCGTGGCTATGCAAGACCCAGTCTTCGCTTATTGGCTGAGGGAAAAATATGCTTAAATAGATAGTTCTAAAAGTGTTTTTTATAAGATAATCAATTAACAACAAACCTATACATAATGAAGAAATCTATTCTGATAATGTGCTTTGGGTTGATGAGCCTAGGCATGCAAGCACAGAGCATTTCGCTTGCAGGCGACTGGAAGGTCGTACTGGGGGAGAGCGGGAGTGCCATTTCAAAAAGTAATCATGGCAAGAAGGGGGATGCTGACAAGGAAGTGAAATTCGCCAAGCTCCCTGGTACGATTGATACCAACAGACTGGGCGTTCCGCCTACCGACCTCACAGAGACTACGCATCTCACTCGTATCTCTGCCTATAAAGGGGCGGCTCGCTATTCTCGAACCATCGAAATCCCGAAGGATTGGAAGAAGAAACCAGTTGTGCTCTTTTTGGAGCGCACCAAACCTACGTGGGTTTATCTCGATGGTCAGCTCGTGGATTCTTGTAACTATATCTCCACTCCGCAACGTTATGTTTTGCCTAAGAAAGTGAAGGCGGGAAAGCATCTCTTGGAAATCGTGGTGGATAACAGCAAGGGCGTGCCTGAACAAATCTATGCCTCTAGTCACGCCTATACCGAGGATACGCAGACCAACTGGAATGGAATCATAGGCGAGATTCGCCTGGAAGTGAAGAGTGAAGAACGAAGAGTGAATAATTCAAATGTTTTACCTTGCTTCAAGGACTTCCATATAGAGGGTGCTCACTTCTATGCCAACGGTCATCCTGTCTTCCTCCGTGGCAAGCACGATGCGGCAGTATGGCCTTTGACGGGTCATGTCGATATGACGGTGGATGGCTGGATGAAGTATCTTGGCACTTGCAGGGAATATGGCATCAACCATGTGCGCTTCCACTCTTGGTGCCCACCAGAGGCAGCGTTTGTTGCCGCAGACAAGCTCGGAATCTATCTCCAGCCAGAGTTGCCTTTCTGGGGCTCTTTTGATGGTAAGGACGAGAAGTTGATGAAGTTCCTCCATCAGGAGGGCGAGAACATCTTGCGAGAGTATGGGCATCATCCTTCCTTCCGCATGATGGCACTTGGCAACGAACTGTGGGGTGACATTGATAAGATGAAGGAGTTTGTGGATGATTTTCGTAAGATTGCCCCTGATAAGTACTATACCTTTGGCAGCAACTATTACCTCGGTTACCAAGGAGTGAAGCCAGGGATGGATTATTTCACCACTTGCCGAATTGGAGGCGAGGGATGGGGAAAGTACAATACCCACACTCGTGGCTCGTTCTCTTTCGCCGATGCCTACGATGGAGGAATGATTAACCATTTCCATCCAAACTCTACGATGAACTTCGACGAGGCTTGCGATAAGGCTGGCATCCCAATCATCTCTCACGAGACAGGACAGTTCCAAACCTATCCCGACTACAACGAGATGAAGAAATATACAGGCGTGCTTCGTCCTTACAACTTCGATATTTTCCGCAAGCGTTTGGCTGCCTCGGGTATGCTCTCGCAAGCGGATGATTTCCATAAGGCATCTGGCTTGTGGAGCGTGCAACTCTATAAGGCAGACATCGAGATGGATTTGAGAACCAAGAACATGGCAGGCTTCCAATTATTGGATATTCAGGATTATCCTGGTCAGGGAAGTGCCTTTGTGGGCATTCTCGACGCTTTCATGGAGAGCAAGGGCATCACCACGCCAGCGGAATGGAGACAATGGTGCTCGCCTGTAGTCCCTTTGTTGGAGGCAGATAAGTTCTGCTATGAGTCGGGCGATAGACTGAAGGCCAAGGTACAAATCGCCAACTATGGTGGCAGTTCGCTCAAGGGCAAGAAACTGAGATGGAGAATCTCTGCCGACAAGGGTACGTTTAGCACGGAAGATGAGGCAGGAGTGGCAGAGACCGAGGGCATCCTCAACATCTTTACCTACGATGAGGGGCTGATAGATGCAGGCGAACTGGACGAGGAAATCCGTGTGGATAAGCCAGTGAAGCTCAACGTGTCACTCGCCATCGAAGGTACAGAGGCGAAGAACTCGTATGAGCTTTGGTTCTATCCTCGCACCTCTTTATCTATAACCAATATAGATAAGAATAAGTCGAATAAGAAGAAAGCAGTGAAAGCAGCCGCTAAGAGCGATTTGCTCATAACCAAGGAATTGACG
>CAVKNU010000352.1:0-5208 GCA_963657465.1 Lachnospiraceae bacterium | reverse complement strand
CATGGCGAAGTAATAAAATTCTATCCCAATATCTTCGCCAACTGATGCCCTGCTAATACAGCGATGAGACCTAGGGCTAGGCTGCCGAAGAGATAGAGCATCATGCTAGTGTAGTTACCCTCTTTCATGAGCGATGAACCTTCGTTCATGAAAGTAGAGAAGGTGGTGAAGCCACCGCAAAAGCCTGTGGTGAGGAACAGCTTGGTGGATGGCGACATCCATCCACCTCCATTCCAATTCAGACCGGATAAAAAACCGATGATGAGGCAGCCTAGGATATTCACCGCCATGGTTCCGAAAGGAAAAGCGATGAGGGTGCTTGACTGAACCATCTTGGAAATCCAATATCTCATGCCGCCCCCGAAGAAACTTCCGATACTAACTAATAATACTTCTTTCATGTTGTTATGCTTTATTTTAATTGTCGTTTATAAGGTGCAAAAGTACGATATTTTCTCTGTTCTTACTAATAAAATGGCAATATTCTTTGCTTGTTTGGAAATAAAACGTTACTTTTGTGTCTGAATTTAAATAAAAACGTAAACGAATGATGAGAAAAAGTATAATCTTGTTGATGTTGTGCATGCCGATGATGCTCTTTGCCAAGCAAGAGGTTATCGACAAGGCATATTTGAAGTGCTCATACTATTATAAGTGGGAGTTTGATACTTTGGAGCACAAGGAGGCTCCTCGTGAAGACTTGCTTTATCTACAGATTGGCAAGAATGTATCGAAGTGCTTTAGCTATTATACCTATCAATGTGACTCCTTGCTTGCTTCTCCTGAGGGTGAAAAAGAATGGACTCGTCTCCTTCATGCTGCCATCGGGAGCGGTCTTAAGGGGAATGAGTTGCACCTATCTTTCCCTCATAAACGTATGAATACTGTGGTCTATAAGAACTATCCCGATGGGAAGATGACGGTTACGGACTGCGAGATGTCACACTATTATATCTATGAGGATGATTTGAATCCACAGGATTGGAACATAGAGGATAGTACCAAGACCATCTTGGGACATGAGTGCCAAAAGGCAACTTGCGATTTTCGTGGCCGCCAATGGACGGCGTGGTTTGCCATGGATGTTCCTGTAAGTGAAGGCCCTTGGAAGTTTGGTGGATTACCAGGACTGGTGATGGAGGTGTATGATAAGGGCAGCCAACAGTATTTCTGTATCAACGGTTTGCAAAAGGTGGAGGACGAGCCTATCGAGTTTGGCATTCTGGACAAGAAGAACGCAAAAGCCCAAAAGATACCCCGAAAGGAATTCAATAAGATGCAGATGAAGTATCTTCGCAATTTTAATGCCATTAATGAAGCGCAAACAGGCATTTCGTTGGGTACTACAGATAAAACAAGGCATTACGACTTGTTGGAACGGGATTATTAGATAAAGTGAGAAGCGTATGATGATGTTGAGAGACTTTCAAATGTTGTTGTGTCGTATAAGCCGAAAGCTTATGGGCTTTTTGTTTGTGCTTTGGGTGTCTGTGCCTGCATCTGTAAATGCACAGAAATTGCTCGACCAGGCTTATCTGAAATGTCAATACGACTATCTGTTTGAAGAAGATACCTTGTCGCATCGTGTGGATAAGGATAGGCTGATATTGTTGGTTGGTAAGAACATATCAAAATGTTATAGCTATTATAGCATGCAGATTGACACCATCTTCGCATCGCCAAATAGTGATGAGATTCTTCACCAACAAATCTCTTCGGCGATCAATGCCAAGACAGAGTGGCCTCATAAAAAGATGAAAGCATATATCTACAAGAACTATCCCGAAGGAATCATGACGGTAACAGACGGTTTGCTTCTTCAGGACTATATCTACCAAGATACGCTGAATGCACAAAACTGGGAAATCCTTGATGCTACGAAAGAGATTTTGGGACATGAATGCCAGCAAGCGACTTGTGATTTTCGAGGACATCATTGGACGGCATGGTTTGCTACCGATGTGCCTGTAAGTGATGGACCATGGAAGTTTGGCGGATTGCCAGGGCTGATCATGGAGGTAAGCGCAGAGAATGAAAACCATGTTTTTCGATTGGTAGGAATAGAAAAGGTGGCAGATGAAGGCAAAAAGGCGAAAGAGCCTATCGTATTCAGCAAGACCTACGTAGGAAACAATAAATTTGAAAAGACGACATTGGAGAAGTTTCTTAGGGAACAACGTAAGTTTGTCTTTGGTGATGATGCCATACGTGTTCAGCAAGAGACTGGTATCGAATTACCAAATGCTTCCTCTCCTTCTTCGAACAAAAAGAAGAGACAGTATAAGCCTTTGGAAGTCCTTTAGGTGGTGATTAGAATGAATTTGAATAGAAATAACTTCTGAAACAAAAATAAGAAAGCGACGAATGAAACTACGATATTACATATTTCTCTTGATGGGACTTCTGATGTCCTTATCTCTTCATGCCCAACAGATGATTTTGTCGGGCAAGGTGCAAGATGCCTATTCGGGCAAGGGTTTGCAAGGAGTAATGGTGACGATTCGCCCAGTGGGAGGCAACAAGATATTGAAGTTTGCAAGGACACAAGGGGACGGCAGCTATAAGATGACGTTCAATGCAATGCCTGAAGGCAAGAACGTGGTACATTTCTCGATGATGGGATATGCTACGAAGACCCTACCATTGGAGGAAGGCAAGACGGAATATGATGCGCTTTTGACCGAGCAAGCCACCAACCTAAAGGATGTCGTAGTAAAGGCACCAAGCATTCGTCAGCGTGGCGATACCATCACTTATAACGTGGCTAGCTTTGCCGATGCCAACGACAAGAGCCTTGCCGATGTGCTCAAGAAAATGCCTGGCATGGAGGTGTCGGAGAGTGGAGAAATCAAGTATAATGGCAAGGCTATCAACAAGTTTTATATCGAAGGTCATGATATGCTCGGTGGACGGTATTCCATCGCAACGAACAATATCCACCAAGGAGATGTCGGTTCGGTGGAGGTGATGACCAATCATCAACCCATCAAGGCCTTGGAGGACATGACGTTCTCACAAGACCCAGCCATCAATATCAAGTTGAAGGAATCGGCGAAGAGCCGTCTGGTGGGAACGGTGAAAGCAGGAGGTGGTTTTGAACAAAAGGAAGCTGATACTCATGTCCAACCGAATGTATGGGAGGGCGAATTGGCGCTGATGCGTTTTGCCAAGAAAGCCCAGTCGCTCAATACTTTCAAGAGTAATAACATCGGAATGGATGTGGGACGTGAGGGCAATCTTTTGTTTTCTGATAGTGGAGATGGGGTGATGTCGAACGATTATAAGTTGAAGGATTATGTAAGCGTAACTCCCGACCGATTGGTGGATATTTCCGATAGTCGTGTGCGCCAGAACCAGACGCATACCTTTACCACGAATAATCTTTGGGCGTTGGGCAAAAACACAGACTTGTCTTCTCAAATCGTCTATACCCATGACCGCCTTGTTTCTTCATCGCGGAGCAATACCCAGTATTTCCTCAACGACTCTACTATCACCAATGAGGAGAATGAACGTGCCAAGCAAAAGCAGAATCATTTGACTGCCGACTTCACGCTAACAGCGAATGCAGAAAAGTCGTATGTCACCAATCGCCTTTCCACCGACTTGGCATGGAATGACGTTGCGATGAATATCACAGGAACTTACCCTAACCATCAATTTGGCAAGATGCCGAAGTATAAGGTCGCTGATAAGTTTGAATTGTTGAAGAGAAATGGAAAGCGAGCTTATACCTTTCATACTTATAATGCCTATATAGTGAATCCGCATTCCTTGTCTGTGCAGCGTGAACAGGAAGATGTCTATCAGTATGTTCGTACTGCGGCATTCTTCAGCCATACGAATACCTCACTTGGTTTCTATCTCAAACCTTTCACCGTCACGATGAAGGTGGGTTTGCAAGTATTGAGCCGTATGATGAAGAGCCATTTGAATGGAATGGATGACTTGAATGACATGCAACAAGGAGAGAACCATGTAAGCATGACCTATCTTCGTGCTTATGCATCTCCAGAGGCAGAGTTCAATCAAGATGGATGGCATATTCGATTCCAAATGCCAGTTTCCTATACCCCTTATTATTATAAGGATCATTTGTCAACTACTGATAATACGTCAAAGTTACAAGTTTCCCCTCGCTTGAGCGTGAGCTATTTCTTGACCTCTCGTTTGCAAGCCACCCTTTCTGGCGGCATCTCTCAGCGAGAGATAGATGAACAGAACTTTTATCAGGGGCTTATCCTACGGGATTATCGCAATCTTTATCGTGGATTGGTGGATTTTACTTCGGATAATCAGAAGAACATCTCGCTCAACTTGGATTACAAGCGTCCATTGGCTACCTTCTTTGCCAATGCCTATATCACCAAGTCGTGGATGGATCATCATCTCACAACGGTTCGTGATTTTGTGGGCGATTATATCATCAATTCCTTTTTATTGGATAAGAGTAAGTCGGAGAACCTGATGACAGGTGGAAGACTGAGCAAAGGATTGGGATTCATGCATGGTATGGTGAGTGTGGGCTTGGACTATATGAAGTTTGAGGGAACGTTGGTGCAGAACGAGACCGTTTCGGCTTATGCTTCCGATAACTATATGCTTACGGCAAAATGGAATGGGCGACCTGTGGATTGGTTCTATTTCACATACGAACTCAATTGGGCAAAGGAAGGCATGACCTTAAAGACCATAGATCTCAAATCCACTTCCACCTCCCTTGCCCAGCATCTCACCTGCAACTTCCATCCCTTGAAGCCCTGGTTTATCAAGTTGTTGGGAGAGCATTACAGCAATCAGATAGCCGACTACCAGCACAAGAATCTCTTCATGGCTGATGCCTCTACGAGTTATAGTTTCAAGAGTGGGGTGGAGGTGAGTCTTACCGCTCTCAACCTTTTCAATCAGCAGACATACGCCTATACCGCTTATTCTGGTCTGACCCGTATGAGCAAAGAATATCAGTTGAGAGGAAGAACCATTTTAGCCAGCCTCTTCTTCCATTTCTAAGAAGATGCAAACGATTTCATGGAAATATAATATATAAATAGGTGGGATATTGCTTTTCTTTTTGTACCTTTGCACCCAATAGGTAATACATGTTACCATAATGGCGCAAAAAGTAACAAATATCTAATAAAAAATAATAATGACTACACTAACAATTTCGATTATTGTCGTTTTCGTGCTTGGCTATGCACTCATTGC
>CAVKNU010000351.1:0-5369 GCA_963657465.1 Lachnospiraceae bacterium | reverse complement strand
TCAAGTACAGCTACAAGAAGCTGAAAGCCGAGAAACGATACACTCCAGCTCAGATGATAGAGGCACTGATGCGTGAGTACGGAGCTTCCAAGAGCAAGGTGCAGAACGCAATTTACAACAAGCGGTCAAGCGAGCATTATTGTTCTGAATGTATGCGGAAAATCCCAGCTTCTGTGTACAAACGGAACAATGGCTTGTGCGACTCATGCTTTGCTAAACACATTCAAATTGATATTTAACATCTTAAAAATGTAGAATTATGAACAAGAAGGCAAATGAGGCATATTGCTACTATAAGCGGCAATTGCCAGATACCGTATGTCTGTTCCGACTGGAGGGTGCTTACGTTGCTTTGTATGACGATGCGGCACGAGTGGCTAACTATATTCCAGATGCAAAGCTGGAAGAGTCCGAGAATCATATAGCGTGTCTCCGATTGCCTGTTGCGGACATCCTTGATATGGTCGGCATTTTGGCTTCAAACGGAGTCAAGACTAAGATGATACAGAGCCGCAACAATCTTGGCAAATTCGACTTTCCAGATGTCAAAACGCTGGAGGACGAGCAAAATGCCGATTACTGACGAAACTTTTTTCGTTATAACGACAGCTCGTTATCCAGAATCTTCGTTTATCTGACTAAATAACAAGCAGTTATGAGTCCGTAGAAGCAGAAATCCATTTTAATACTAAACGCTTGATTACCAGCTATTTAGAGTTAAAATTAGTCTGAAAATCATTCGTTTTTCTTATTTATTAACTGTACTTTTGTGGTGCATTTCCTTTCCGAAAGGCTGGGAGATGTGCCACATTTGTTTTTAGCATATTCAAAAAAATTGACATAAATGAGCAACATCAAAAATTCAGAAACAGAGAGTGTAAAGGAGCCAGTCGAGAAAATCAGTACTAAGCTCAAATTCGTGAAGTCAGACAAGACCGATGCTTATGTCGGCTTTGTGTCACAGAACCCCAAGACAAAGCGTTATTGCGGTGTTCGCCAGGATTCGCCTTACCCCAAGAAGGTGTGTGTGCTGGATAAGAAGCTGACGTGCGAGATTCTTACTAACGTCCTGTATGACGTGGAGCTTATCCCGATGCACGAGCGTAACGGCTATGTGGTGATTTCCGCTGTACCTTGCGAGTTCAAGGCTACCATCGAGACATCCTACATTCCGAAAATCCAGTACCGAATTGACGTGAGATTCGGTAACAAGTGTATCACTTTCGATCCGATGGATGGAACAAAGGAAAGCGTCAAGAAACTGTCTGCTTGCCGTGCTGTTCTGGAGAAGCGTGTTGACATCAAGAACCTTACACAGGTGGTTGATGACTTTGACGCTGCTGCAAACTCATTACTTAACAGAATGTTGGCTGATGGACTTGCAAGAAAAGTATATCGCTAAGAAGCCTAAACTTCCTCGAAAGAGGAAGAAGGCTGCTATCAAATCACAGGGGCGTGATTGGTACAGGAAAACCATACAGCTATATAAGGTTACACAGAAGAACGGACGCTTTTATGAGCCTGTCTGCAAATTCTGGGTAAACGATGCCGTAAAGCTCGTTCCATGCGGCAGGAAGGATGGTAAACTGTTAGTCGCTCCTATGCCAACAAGGTATTGGTAACATGAATAGGCCAACTGAAGGAATTGCGGTAGATGCTGCTCATTCAACCAAAAATCTGGTGACAGAGTTCCAAGGAATTGACCTTGCTACTGGCGAACAGATTTTCTATAAGAACTTAGGGAATCAGACGGTAAACATAGGCGAGTTTCTGGGAGTGGTTGAAGCTGTCAAATATATCATTGAGAATGACTTCCAGCCACGACATATATATACAGACAGCGTGACGGCTCTAACGTGGTTCAAGAACAAGGCAACTGCTTCCTACAAGAAGTGTAGAGACCTCCAGAAAGCGGAGATTTTCTTGAAGGCTTTTGCCTATGACGTAGATTCAATAGAAGTCAGTCACTGGAATAACAGGGAATGGGGCGAGACTCCAGCTGACTTTGGAAACAAATAAGCGGGAAGTACAACCGATCGAAGGCACGAGCAACTTAGGAAAGTTCACGCTTTTTGGCCATTTTGCGTGAGAAGTTTAGATTCGTCCAGAACGTAGGCTGGCGGTGTGGTACCGAGCAGGGCATTATATCGGTACATTTGGAGGTTATGGTAGAAGCCTTTTATCCATAATTTACGCAAAACTTCCAGGCTTGTGGGTTCGATTCCCACGCCTCCACAAAAGTAAACATGATGTAATCTTACATAATGGAAGCTCTGGTTCGTGAGAATAGGAGCATTTTCAAAAAATATCACTGAATTTACAAACTTGTTGAAATCTTGTTTGCTATTCATAAACGTAACAACATCGCAGAGTAGAGCAGAGGTAGCTCGCCAGGCCCATTACCTGGAGGTCACTGGTTCGATTCCAGTCTCTGCAACTAACAAATGATTTATGGGGTTGTAGCTCAGATGGCAAGAGCGTATGTTTTGCAAGCATAGGGTCGTGAGTTCAAGTCTCACCTTCTCCACAAAGCGATTTGTCATTTGGATGCCGCTGTATTCAGTTAGGAAGATATGCAACGTGATACCTTGTGTGTTAGATGGTGCGAATCCATCCAGCGGTTCAAAGTTTAGTTTTGAGGTTAATTAGGTTGTTTAGTAGGATTGTGAGGCAAATTGGTTTTGATTGTTTTACCAATTTGCCTCTTTTCACTTACAATCATTGACCGACTGGACTATGAGTAGGCAATTTAACAAGAATATATGAAAGTAATTAGTAGAAAACAACTTCCTGCACAGGCTCACTGGTTTTGGAAGGCTCTTACAGCGTATTTGACGCTTGAACACTTTAATGTTCCTGGATGGATGTATGGCGTAGTCGGCTGCATCTTTGTTCTCTCGCTCATTGGCTTGGTTTATACTTGGTGCAAAGAGAAGGAAACATACATCAACCTTTAATTCAAGTGGGTATGCAGAAATATATCGGAACCAAAGCTGTTGCGGCAGAAACAATGAATGAGCTGGAAGCCTACGAGAAAGGCTACGCTCGCAATTATTCGGTAAGCGGTTATAGTGCTGGCCCACGCAAAGGCTATCATGTTCAGTACACCAATCCAGACGGCAGCGTGTATGATAGCTGGTCTCCCAAAGATGTTTTCGAGAAGGCTTACAAGATAGCCGACACTCCTCTTGATCGTATGGAGATTGAGTACGCTGAGGAATCGGAACGCCAAGAGAAAGGCGAGAAGTTCATTAAGAGCGAACAATTCTCTCGTTTGAACTATCTGGCAAAAACGCTTCTCTCAGCACAGAACGAGTCACAGCGTGAGTATTGCTACCTGTTGGCAGATAGAATGGCTCAGATGTCAAATAAAGAGGTATTCCCGACAGATTATGACTTCGGCACAGCTATCAAGTTCCTTAAAGCTGGCGGTGCTATCCGTAGAGCTGGATGGAACGGAAAAGGAATGTTTGTCATCAAGCAAGTTCCAGCCAACATCAAATCGGATGTCATTCCCAACATGCAGTCACTTCCCCAGATTGCCAAGGACATTTTAATGGCTCGCAAGGACGCTCATATCGACTATACCAATCAGATGCTCATCATCAATCCCGATGGCAGAGCAGATTCATGGGTTCCGTCATCCAGCGATGTATTCGCAAATGACTGGCAGCTTGTCAGGGAGTAGTTAAATTAACCACATAAATAATTTATATATCAGTTGCGGAGCCGCCACTTGCTCGTGATGAGTAGGTGGCGGTCATTTTTGTTAGATACAGGCTTGCATGAACGCCTGTTGCAGCTTGTATTGATTGTCTGCACTATTGCCGTTGTAATAGTGTTTCTGGATGACTTCTACGCTCGTTCCAGCAGCCGAGGCTATATAGGCTATCGGTAAGCCATGATCGAGCGCAACCGTAATTGCCGTGTGTCTGAAAACGTATGCGTACAAGTCGAAATCACATTGCAACTCATCACCTACATCTTTGAGCCATATATTGAGTTTCTGACGGAACTTCTTAAAGATGTAGTCCTTCGTAACGTGTTTCTTTTCTTCTTCGTCATCCATGATTGGGAACACATAACCATCCTTTGACCTTCCAGCATACTTACTGATAATCTCGTCCATCTTAGGCGTTATCGGAATCTCCACCATTTTGTGCGTTTTCTTGCGTCTGGCGAGGATTGTGTGGTTTCTGGTAATATGCTCCACCTTCAGCTTTATAACGTCACAGGGAGCGAAAAAAGACTGAAACATGAACACACAGAAATCGTAGTACAGCTCTACTTTCTCCCTGTCTGCCCATTCTGGAGTAAGGTTGAATACATCAACGTGCATGAAGTCTTTTATCTGCTCTTTGGTAAGCACGTCTGGACGCTTCATATCATCCTCATACTTGGTCGGATTGTAGTCGTTGAAATTGAAGTCACCGATACGCACAAGAGAGAAATCTACCTCACGGTCTTTTGATGCTCGCCCAAGAATAGCTCTAAAAGCCTTTGCCGTACCCTTGAAACCGTTGTACTTTGCAAATATTCCAGCTATCTTAGAGCAGAAGTCGTAGTCGATGTCAGAGAACTTGATGAGATTGAAGTCTGGAATGATTTTACGACACTTGGCAAGCAATTTCTCGTAGCACTCAAAGTTGCAGCCCTGCTTGCGCTTTTCACGCTCTATCACAACTTCAATGAATTGCTCCAAGAACATGGCAGAACCAGCAGCTTCTGTTTCTGTACCGTTAGCCTTACTTAGGATTTTAGAATGGGAGTAGTAGGACGCAACCTGTCGGGCGTTGTATTCTGGATGCTCCAAGCATAGTTTGTGGTAGATTTGCTTGAAATCCTCTAACGCCTTGTTGTTTTCCTGGTAGGAGGTTGCGTAGGTTGAAAAACGCTCCTTGTCAGCTTTCCAGTGTCTGAAAATGTTAGGATTACCAACAAGAATACTTTTGACGGATTTGTAGTACCTTTCCTTGCCCTCGCTTATACGAAGTACAAGAAAGCCGTCTCGTACAATGAATTTTAGCTTCACCATGATTTCGCCATTTAGTTAAAAATGTTAAAGAAGATGATGAACCAATGGATAGAAATTTCTCTGGATGATGTTCCGCACACAAGTCTGCACACCGTAGAAAGTTCGTGCCTTTACTTGTGAACCTTTCAGAATATTCGTTTTAATGGTTCCGTGCTACTTTCGTAGCTCAACTAAATAGCTCGTAACAAATGATTTAAGCACCCATTCGGCACATTTTCATTTTAACGAAAAGCGAGGAACTTTTTAAGGTTCCTCGCTTCTAAGCGGTGCGTACGAGACTCGAACTCGTGACCTCCTGCGTGACAGGCAGGCATTCTAACCAACTGAACTAACG
>CAVKNU010000350.1:3860-5465 GCA_963657465.1 Lachnospiraceae bacterium | reverse complement strand
GTATCAGTCCCTTGATGATCCGTATGTCGTGCGTGTCGATGTCGCCGTCTTTCTTGTCGAGCAGGAATTGCTTTATCTCCTTGTACTTCTGCTTTATCACCTCATCCCGGCTGTCGCAGAACAGTTGGTTGAAGCCATTGATGAAGTGCAGGAAGCGTGTCACCTCCTCATCGCCTACGGCAATGTTGCCGCTGGTCTCATAGGCAACGTGCAGGTCATGGCCCTGCTGCTTCAGGCGACGTATGGTTCCGCCCATCGATATAACATCGTCATCGGGATGCGGAGAGAACACCACCACCCGCTTGGGATATGGCAACGCGCGTTCCGGACGGTAGGTGTCGTCGGCATTGGGCTTGCCGCCGGGCCATCCGGTGATGGTGTGTTGCAGGTCGTTGAATATCTTTATGTTGACATTGTATGCCGAGCCATACAGAGCCAGCAGTTCGCTCAGTCCGTTCTCGTTATAGTCTTTGTTGGTCAGCTTCAGTATGGGCTTGCCCGTCTTCTGGCACAGCCACACGATGGCGGTGCGTATCAGCTTGTCGGTCCAGTCGCACGAGGTCACGAGCCACGGATGGTGTATGCGCGTCAGCTGTGATGCCGCCCCGAGGTCGAGCACCACATGGGCATTGTTGTGTGTCTGCAGGAACGATGCCGGAATGGTATCTGTCACAGATCCTTCCACACAAGCCTTCACCATGTGCGCCTTGGCCTCTCCCCACGCCACGAGTATTATCTTGTGTGCCGACAAGATGGTGTGCACGCCCATGGTTATCGAGCTGACAGGTGGATTGGTCGCGAACGAACGTGCCGCCTCAGCGCGGCTCTCGCTGTCGAGGAGTATCAGGCGCGTGGTGGAGTTGATGCGCGAACCGGGTTCGTTGAAGCCGATGTTGCCCACACGTCCCAGTCCCAACAGTGCGATGTCAATGCCGCCAAATCCTTCTATGCGCTGTTCGTACATGCGGCAGAAGCTGTAGATGTCGTCCTGATTCAGCGTCCCGCGAGGGCTGAAGACATTCTGCGGGTCTATGTCCACCTTGTCAAGCAACATCTCACGCAGAACCTGAAGGTTGCCGCCCGGGGCATCATCGGCAAGCGGATAGTATTCGCACAGATTGAAGACCACCACATTGCGGAAGCTCAGGCCTTCCGTCTCGTGGAGGCGCACCAGCTCGGCATACACCTGCCGGAATGTGGTGCCTCCCGCAAGGGCAAGCACGCACATACTGCCTGCACTCTGATGGTTTCTGATGGTCGAAGCTATGTCTTGCGCAATGCTTGCCACTGCTTCCTGTTCCTTACGGTATATATCTGTCGGTATCTTTTCAAGACGTGTCAGCACGCTGCACTCAAATGCGTTCGACGGACGGTAGTACTTCTCGTCGACATGATTCAGCGAGAGTTGTGATGTAAGGTTGGTTCTCATAGTGTTCTCTGTTATGCGCCTACATGTGTCACGGCTATGGTGCCGTGTTCGGCGGAACAAAATTAGCAAATACACTTCTGACGGCAAGCAGCGAAAATGTATTTTTTAGATTTTCAACGGCTTTGAGACAACCATTTTTGTCAAAGCTGCATCCATTCTCTACGTTTCTCTTTCGG
>CAVKNU010000350.1:0-3850 GCA_963657465.1 Lachnospiraceae bacterium | reverse complement strand
ACCTCTGGTATTCTGTCTCCTATATTCATAGTTGTTTGTCGTTATATTGTTATTTTAGATTTTCAACGGTTTGAGACAACCATTTGAGAAATAAATATTTAGCGAAGTATTTGAGAAATAACAGTAACGAATTGGCAACCGTGCGATTTTCAGCGGTTTGCGGTGCTATGCTGTCAAATAACTCTTTTTGCAAAATTAGAATATCTTTTTTGAAATTCCAAGAATTTATATTCAAATTAAATGCCGCCTTGTTATTTCTATTGTCAAAGCTGCATCCATTCTCTACGTTTCTCTTTCGGAAAACGGTTGGCGGCAATACGAAGCATGACACGGGGCATTTCTTGCCGGTATTTGTCAATAAAGAGACTGAGCCGAATGAGGTCGTATTTACCCGCTTCATGCAACATCCATCCTACAGCTTTTTGTACCAGAACGTGGGGACTCCCCATCAAGGAGAGAGCAAGACGATATGTATCTTCAACATTACCATTATGTATAAACGTGTATGTAGCCATCATAGCGATACGGTTGTCCCAAGGCGAATCGCTTTTGGCTAACCGGTACAATACATCGCACGGTTTGTCATGTAGATATTCACCGACGATATAGGGAGATGAACTGTCTATTAAGTCCCAATCGTTTATACAATTCGTATGATTGATGTAGAACTCGAAAATTTCAGTCCGTTCGCGTTCGTTTCCTTGTTTGAATTGTTTTTTGAGTATGATAAGCGCACACATTCGGTGTTCATGGACTTCTGACAAAAGCAACTGTTCTATTTCATCCAAACAAATATTGACGTACCGTTCGGCTACTTTTCTTATTTCCGCAACTTTAATGCCTATAAAGAAATCAGCCCCCACGCATCCTATTCTGTTTGATTCGGAACGGAAAGCGGTTCGGTTGTCAGCCACTTCATCCAGTTCGTCTATCAGCTTATGTACCTGCGCAGATAACTGTTCCATTTTATAAATCTTTCAATTTAGGCGATTCTGTTGCAATTAACTTTCTGTCGAATGCAGCATATAGATACATAGCGGCAACGGAAGAGTATGGCGACCATTTCCGGCAACGCCGTTTGACCGCTTCCGGTTTCACATTCCGGGTACGGTAAAGCCACTTGTAAGCGGCTAAAAAGGTGGCATCCTCGTATGGAAGCACGTCGGGGCGATTGATTTTATAAAGATACATTTTGGCAGTCCAATTTCCTATGCCCTTGATAGCCGTCAGGGACTTTATAATCTCCGCATCGGAAAGTTCTTTGAGTTTTCCGAAGTCGAGACTGCCGGTTTCTACCATGAACGCTATTTCCCGGATGCACTCGGCTTTTCTCAAGGAAATACCTGTCTTTTTTAATTCATAGACAGACAACGAACATATTGCCCCGGCCGTCATTTCTCCCCGACAAAGGTCTGACAATCGTCCTGTCATCACATCGGCGGCTTGGATAGAAAGCATCTGTCCTATAACCTGCTCTATGAAGAAGCGAAAATCATCTTTGAGGTCAGTATGAGAAAGCGGACCGACCCGCTCTATCAGCCAAGCCAGCTTCTTATCCCTTCTTTTTAGAACAGAAACAGCTTCTTCATATAGTGGAAAGTTTTGTTCCGTCATATTACTTCATCTTTTGTCATTCAGGAAGATACGACCTTTAAGCCTATAATGGAAACTATCAGCGTAAAGATAAAGAAAAGCCTTCCGAAACTTACCGGCTCCTTAAAAAAGAGAATGCCAATCAGAACCGTGCCGACGGCACCGATTCCCGTCCAGACGGCATAAGCTGTGCCGATAGGCAAAGTTTTCAAAACTTTAGTCACGATGTACAAACTAAGCGCAATGGCACTTACCGTGCCTATGCACCACAAACCTTTTTCAAATCCTGCAGTCTTGCTCACTTTGCTCAAGCAGAAGGTAAAAACGAGCTCGATGCACCCGGATACCACTAAAAGCAACCAATTCATAAGTTTAATTCTTTATGGGGTGCAAATTTCGGTATTTGCGGTTTGTTTCTTCTTTACATGTTTTAAAAAGCGATTTTACATTTGATAAATTCATTTCATTTGGGCTCTGATACGGCTCAAATTGACTTGGGAAATACCCAAATAAGAGGCTATTATACCTAATGGAACCCGCTGTATAATGCTTGGATATTCATTTATGAGTTCCTGATACCTTTCCAATGATGTCTTGAATTGCCGTGCTATAAACAATTTTTCTGATTTGATACAAGCTGATTCCGCATACCGGCGTCCCCAATTGGCTATATGTATATCGTTCCGATATAAATCCTGCAACCGTCCCAAATCAATTTCATACAAAACACAATCCTCCAGAAGTTCTACTGTGGCATATTCTCCCAAACCTGCAAAAAGAGTTTGCAGAGGAAATATAAGGTCTCCTTCCTGACCGAACCAGAATGTGATTTCCTTGTCGTCTTTATGTGCATATGCCCGAACGATTCCTTTCTTTATGAAATAAGACTTTGTTTCCTTTTTATATTCCCGATGCAAATGAAATTTTTTAGGGTATTCCACTTCAGATATTGAAGCTGCCAATGTGTCAAGAGAAAGTTGTGGCAGCGGATATATACTGTTTATTATATCATTAATATTCATTTTGTTAAATCTTACATATCGAACAATTATACCGTTGCAAAATTACGAAAAGTGCCGTTCATGCGAAATGATGAACGGCACTTTTTATTATTCCCAGTGAAATAAAACGGCTACAGTTTCATTCCCCTGCCTTTCCGTTGCTGTATAACGGGTTGGCGTATGGTCTGCCTTAGTTTCTCGAACTGCTCCCTGAACCATTCGCCGATGGGTCGCAAGTCAATCGTAAGGATAAACTTACCGTTGTCAGAGAATACTTTGGCTTTAACATCTTTTGCCATGAATTTCCGCTTGTGTTCTTCCGAATACAACTCGCCGTTGTACTCAATGGGTTTACCTGTCAGCAATATTCTGTTTACAGACCATGCCATTGACAACTTCCTTGCTTTTGTTGACCACATGTCATGTAGCGCAGATACATACGTTTCACTTGGCGGTTCTAATGGGTGCGCTGACCAACTTACGAATTGGGACGGGACACAGAAGATAGGATTCTGCAAAATAACGTAGTGGAGACTTACCCAACCTGTCATCATATTCAGACAATACAGGCCTATTGACTATTAGACGGAATTGGTCAATTACGCGTTGCTTCTTCACTTGCGGTTCAACCTTTACTCTATCCATGTGTGCAGACATGGCATCAAAAATTTTTTGACCGTCTGTCTTGATTTTGTCTCCAGTCAAATTCTCCGTGGAGAAATCCTTTTCTTCCAGTGCCAACAAGATTGCGGAAACTTGTAGCCAGTAGGACTGACAAAGATGGGACGGATAACCATTCGCTTCTCGTCAGTGCCAGAGCAACCAAAGGCTATGACTTTTTTGAAATGAGTGTTCTGAATGATGCTCAATGCGTAGTGAAGAGCTCCATTTTCCGCATATTTGGTTACGCTTGTGGTATCCATCAGCAGAGTTTCATTATCATTCAGATACTTTGCTTGATCTTCCACTTTAGCTTTATCTTCTACCACGATGACAAAATCACCCGACATAGCCAAATATTCAGGCAAACCTTTCTTTCCGGTGCCACGCTTGGAAACCATAGCATTGTTGATTTCCTCGATGGGGCATTCCTCTGCGTAGTGTTTTATCCCTGCAGTTAAGAGCAACCTTGATATGATGAGATCTGTTTCTTTTTCTTTTGCCATTTTCTTATCTTTCTTTATCAAAGATCGATAGTTTTGCACCGCGCATTTTATTGCACGACTCCCATAGAGCCTCCTCCATGCTTTTTGTAG
>CAVKNU010000349.1:3454-5504 GCA_963657465.1 Lachnospiraceae bacterium | reverse complement strand
TTTCTTTGCGACAAGAGGACGATTTGATGTGGCCTTCTCTACTTTCTCCTTTTGCTTCTTGGCTACTACCACACTTCTATCTTTCGATGTGTCACGCTTTGGCTTAGATTGTGCTTTGGCAAGGCATGGCATCAGGCCAAAGACAAAAATCAAATACAAAATATTTCTCATTGCCTACTCTCCGTTCACAATAGTTTGTTCTTTCACGTGCTGGTACCATTCTCCGTTCCACGGCTTATTGTCCTTGAACTCACCAATGAAATGCGCTTTCTCTACATCAAAGAACAGCCCCTTATACCACTTATCCTCATTCATCGACCCCTTAAAATAGGAACCATCCTTATAGAACATGATGGCATTGTTGTCAATTCGCTTCCCGTTGGTGAAGTTCCCGTAATAATACAACCGACCATCCTTATCTTTATTGTGATAGATAGCCACTCCCGTTCCGTTTGGTTCTCCATTTTCCATAGGTCCGTAATACACATACGCACCCATGTCCTTCTTAGTCACTTCACTAGGATTAATGACCTTTACATAAACGATACCGAAAAGAACCAGAGCCACGAAACTGAGCATAGCTACCCATTTCGTATTCCTCTGCTTGTTCTTTAAGGCAGACACTTCTCTCTTCAGCTCGGCACATTCACCTTGCAACTCTTGTATCCGCTTGTCTTTCTTAACAATGACACCTCTATAACTATTCATCTGGGCAGTATTATAGCCCTTTGACTTATATATAAAGGTATAGCCATTGGTATAACTTGACTTGATGATGTCCTGTACGTTATCTTGGATGGAGAAACTCTTGACAGAATCTTTCGCCACACCATAGTTTACTGCAGGCAACATCATCGAACTACCCTCTAACCTGTCAAATGCAGCCTGGAGGTTGGAAGTAATCAAATCTATTTCCTCACGGTTTTCATAGAGTTGCCCCACTTTGGAGGTAATTACTCCATTATCTCCATAATGGATGAGATAACCGTTTCTCACCATCGACTCGATGACTTGCTCATAAATGGCAAACAACCCATCCAACTGAGTGATATACTTACCGTTTAAGACCACGCACAAGCCCAGGTACTCCTCACTCTCCATCTTGCGGATATACCCGTAGTACATCAAGTCGCTCTCTCTATGAACAGCGATTTGCGTTGTTGCCTGCGCATTCTTGGCAAAAGACTCAAAGATGGTCTTGGCATAGTCATTGGGATATTGTGAGTAGCCAACGCTAAACTCCCCAAACAGATATACAGATATATTCATTATCGTAGCTTGAATTTGATTAATTTGTTCTCGTTGTCTACAGAATATGAAGGTGCCCTGTTGAGTACTTCGTTACCCAACAACAAGGGTGCCTGCGCATTGGCAGAAACCGTTGCCGTTACATTAGTGCAGGCAATTTGTCCCCCTATCACCAATTCGCGCAAATTGATTACCATATTCTCGACAATACTGCCATCAGCTATTTGAGATTGTGTCATACCCAGTATGTCATCTTGAGTGAAGCACCCCTTCTCATAAAGGTATTTAGCCTCCGCTATGGAAATAAGAGTACCAGAACATCCACTGTCGAGTATCATCTTGACAGTAAACTGCCCATTTACGGTCACATCGATGAGTTTTACTCCACTCTGTTCCTCAAAGGGAACTGATACTTCGCTGTCAGCATCATACGTGATTTGTGATGAAGTCTGAGACGGAACAACTACTGTAGTATCCTCCCCTATATCTTCATTTCCATAGAACGAAAGTTGCTTTTTCTTCTGCCCACATGACGCAAGCAAAATGCCAGCAAATACAATCGTGAATGTCTGGTATCTCATACTTAGTCCTTTTCTATTTTTACACTCTTTGTTGCCATTGTTTTTCCGTTGTACACATAACGGATGGTGCAAGTCTTGCCGACACTATCACGGTTTGGCATAATATGATTTTGTGCTTTTATTTCGAATGCAGAGCTTTCGAACTTTGCTCCTTGCAAAGCATCTGAACCATTACCTACCAAGGACACAACATAAATGTGCCCACACTCTACTTTATTTAC
>CAVKNU010000349.1:0-3301 GCA_963657465.1 Lachnospiraceae bacterium | reverse complement strand
GCCCCATTTGCCCATCAGCAAGTAAATTAACAATGCGATGAGCAATATGACGAAAAAAACAGCTAAACTGACAATGACAAGAGGCTTATTACCAATCGTCTTCTTAGGTGTATCAAGTGGTTTGGTCAGATCCACTCCCTCACCTTTAAACGCAGAAAAATCTCTCTGCAATTTCTCCACTGACTCTTGGAGCTTTTGTATCTTTGCATTACTCGTGAGCAATTCTTCGTCCTTCTGTTTGCATTGCTTCTTCCAGTCGGACACTTCGCTTTCCAATCCTCTGTTTGTGCGATTGAGAGTATCTATCTTCTCGTCAACCTGAGAATATCGTTGCTTCAGTTCTGACATCTTCCGCTCGTTATCAGCGTTTGCTTGAGCTATCTGTTGCTGAGAACGTTGCTCGCTGAGCCGTAGATTCTCCTCAGCCTGTCGGGTGACAGACTGTATATCTGCTTGCGACTTCTGTGTGATGGCGGTTATTTGCTCTTGAGAAGTGCGTTGTTGTAGTTGTATCTCCTGTTGTGCCTTTTGTCTCACAGTCTCCATTTCTGTTTTGTACTTGTCCACCTCCTTGGCAGCACTGACAGACAGAAAACATGGAGAAACCATCATTTTCCCAGCCTTCTTCACATAGTCCAATGCCAAGCGTTTGGTACACTCATGAAGATTAACATTTTGACATGCCCCTTGTGAATTGGCAGAAAAACCAGAAAGCGACACTATGTCTTCGTTGACAGAGAACTCGCCTATATAATTGAGAATGTGGCTTTCAATGTCTTTCAGTTTGGAATCTATGCTTTGAAAGTCGGCTACAAGATATTTGACCATAGTTCCTGTATCTTGCACGCAAAGTCCAACACACATCTTTTCATAAGCCGCTTTCAAGATGTTATACATATTCTGCACGTCGACATAGAAGGCATTGATGCGCAACGTCAGGGCAAAATAAGACCCGGCACGACCTTGAGAGTCGCACACGTTCTGTCCTTTTATGAAGGAATAGTAGCAACTCGTTAATCCTCCGAAAGTCATTATTTCAACTTTCATCACCTCTGGAGTGTCCCATTTCGGACCATAGAAAGACGACAGGTATCGCTGGTCGCCTCCCTTCGGTCCCCATATTTTTTGTCCCATAGGCACGCCATGGACAAAAAGGCTAATGTTCAGTCCCATATGTACTAATCTCCTATCCGTTAATCAGTTTAAGCATTGCTTGCCAAAATTTCTGTGCATAGACAGGATGTCCCTCCGTATAGGTCAGACCTCCCGACATCGTTTCCGAATAACTTCCTGTCATAAATGGGACGAACTCGCAGTTGTACTTGGTAAAGAACTTGGTAATAGGATTCTTGTTCTCAAACGGCACAAAAATATTTGCGTACTGATTTTGCACACTTCTGATAGCTTCATTCGTGTTCACATTGCCCACTCCGTAGACAAAAGGTGTCAGGTCTATCTTGTTGTACACAAAAATCACCTTGTCTCTTGGCGCCATCATCGACTTGAGGTTGCGAATACGCGTCACATAGTTGGCACGCGGAACGCTGTCGCTCCAGTCGGGCTCAAGCATAATGGCCCATACCTTCCGATTCTGACTGTTTATAATCTTCTGCACATAAGCTGGATAGGGACGATTCGGGTCACCTGGCAAGTAATAATATTCTCCCGGAGCCTCCAATATCTGACAGATAGGTTTGCCATTCTTTAGTACCTTCACAAGCATAAAGCTCATGTTGGATGTACTGGATGCTGCATTGTTCGAATTGATGGTCTGGTCAAAATTGTCACAGAGTTGCTTATAGTTGTCGTCATAGGTGGGACGGAACGTCTTTTCCGGGACGACCGTATAACCTTCTGACTGAAGGTAACGCGTCATTCGAACAAGCGTCATGGTCTTTCCGCATGAAGGCGGACCATAAAGAACCACTATAGGTGTGGTGGGGTCAGACACCGTAACAGTAATGCTGTTGGGGTCGTTTTGTTCTACTGAAGACAAACCTGCAATAGACGAAGCGTCACTTGCTGGCATAGATACTGGTTCGTCTGTCTCAAGTGGAGATTCTATGATATTATCCGAAACGGGTATTTCGATATCGTTTGGCTTAACGTTGTTTGTGGTAGAGCCGTTGTTTACTGATATTGCCATAATTTATTCTTTTTGTCGTTTTACATTTCTCTTTTTTTGAATGCGATGTCGAAGAAGATAAAAGCTGCGACATCAACCAATATGGATATTATAATCCAGAAAATGAAGGCCAAACCGCCCTGTTCTCCCTTCACGAAATCTACCCAGACATCATACACGCTCAACAGTCTCGATACCTTTGTTTGAGGATTGGAACATGTGTAGGCCTCCTTGTCTCCCTCATTCTTGAAGTCCACAAATTGCTGATAAGACTTGATGGTAGCATATCCTTGATTGAGAGTGTTGCATACCGTCTTGATGTCATCGGCATCGGTCAAAGACAACTGCCCCATATCAATGTATTTCTTCGTAAGCTCAAGGTTTTTCCAGTCCTTGGTAGCGGTCTTCCGATAATTATCATTGGATGGTTGCATCTCCTTGACAATATTCATCTTCTTATTGTCTAACTGCATGAGAATCACATCTCGATATGCTTGGTAAAGAGTGTTGCGTTCTGATACAGAGTTGCCGATACCGGAAAGTTTATTGATTTTGCTGACACCTAAAATCTGGGCTATCTCACCAAGAACTCGTTCGGTCTCTGGTCCATTGCCAGGATTGAGAGGATTCTTTATTTCCGCCTCCAATGACTGCAGTTTGGTGTTCACTTGGTTTTCCACCTCTGCACATCTTGCCTGTATCTTAGCCTCCGTTACCGTATTGTCCTTGATTTGCGACAGATAACCTTGGGTTGTTGCAATGTCATTAGTCACTTTCTCGTCAATCAGATTTCTGAAGAAGAAAGTGTGTGTGTTAGTCGGCATACTACACAGAAGCCAGAAGACAAGTACAATAAAGATACCTCCTAAAAGATTAGCACCACGCTTCTCCATATAGATATTCTGATTCAGACTATCCACAATCATCTTAGATCCCCACGATGCTATGAAGAAGAAACCTACGGTAATAGCCCAGCAGAAAACACTTGGCCAACTTGGCAATAGCAGATGCAAAGATTCTGCTGTCGCCCAGCAACTTACGGCAGCAAAAGCAAGAAAGCCCGCAACCGTGAAAACTTTAACAAACTTGTTGTCGTTCATAATTCCCTGTTGCCTATAGTACCCCAGATTCGGCATTTAATGATAATGAGAAATACGAACACAAAAAAAGCGTGGA
>CAVKNU010000348.1:0-5604 GCA_963657465.1 Lachnospiraceae bacterium | reverse complement strand
GAGGTCTGGAAGAACTGGTCGCTGCCGCCACCGCCTTCTTTCTTGCCTTTCTGCAATGACTCCAACAATGTTTCTGCTGTCTCACTGGCCGCTGCAAGGTTGCTGATGTACTTCAACTGTATGGGGTTTACCCTGCGGCTATATTCCACATTGACAAAGTTGATGATGTTGAAGGCACATCCATTAGGGGTAAGTTTGGCCTTCTTGTTTATCCTATAATGATAATACAGTTTCTGGGCAAGGGTCGGAAACTTATAGTCGTACACAACCATGGCAAAGCCTTTGGCACTGTGCTGACGGATAAACGGCTCAATGATTGAAAACGTCTTTCCACTGCCCGGTGTACCGACTACCCATGTTCCACGAAACGGATTGATGACATTCACCCATCCTTTGCGGAATTTGCCCTTGTAATAATAACGCATCGGGATATTCACACTGTATTTGTTGTGAACTTTTTCCTCCGTCTGTTCAAAACTCTCGTTCTCGAAATTGAAACGGTCTTTTAGAAGTCCATCTTTCAAATATTTGGAAATGTTGTCAAGGGCGATATGACAGAGTACAGTTCCAACGACGGACATGATGAAGTACAGCCATGTGCTACTGTGTAAAGTGAAGAAATTGGGTGACCAATGCTGATAAAACACCCACACCGACAAGAACATCAAGACAATACCAATGGATATTGGATATATCACCATGGTCTTGGCATTGAACTCCAGATGTTTTTTGTTGCGTGTTCCAATACAGGTTATGCAGATAATCAACAACGTCATCACCTTACTGTGAAGCAGATGACCGTCCTGATAGACATCCATCAGTTTGATACGGTCGTGTATGTCCACGAGAATGCCACCCCAAAAGTCCAAAACCCTTGGGTCTATGGCATACTCGAAGAACTCAACGATAAGGGAAACGTATATGAAAGTCCTGAATACCTTATAAAGGGATTGAAGGTCTTTGCTTTCTTCCATAGTATGTTATTCTCCTTTGTTCAATCTGATGCTTATCACTGGTCTCGTGGCATAGCTACAATGCTTGTCTGCCATTTCAAAGCGTCCAGAAGTCAAGCTATATCGCCATGCTCTGTCCGTCTCTGCACCATCGCACTCTGTACTTGTCCAATACCAGCATTCTTCCTTGTCTGACGGCAATGGGGTGCCTCCACATTTCAGTATGGTCTTGTTGACCACATCCTTCGAGACATACATCTTGTACATTTCCGCAACTGATGGAACGAAGAATTTTGGGCTGACGCTCTTCGCCATAGGTGATTGTACTTGGAAATATCTGAGTTGTACGGTATTGTTTTCACCATCAAACTGCATGATATTGGCCGATGTACCCTGTGCAAAATAGGTTGTGTCGGGGTCAATGAACTCCTTACACGGATAATCATCCAAAGCCACTGCGTATGCCTTCCCGGAAATCACATTGTCGTTGTCTACAAAGAAAAGGACCGCTTCAGGTTTGTTGCCGCTTGAAACACAATTCTCGTAAGACATGATTTGTCCGTTGGAGCAATACACCATTCCCGGTGTCCATGAGTGCCATGAGGCATCTTCATAGACATGATTGTCGCAGGAACTTATAAAGGGAATTGACATGAGCATCCCCATGATATACTTGTTTATCTTCATAACATACTCGTTTATCTTGAACCAGTTGGTAACTTAAATCCTATCACAACACCTGTACGAAACAAATCTTTGCCATTGATACATACATCTGACTTTACTTGCCAGTACAAATGCCAGCCACGCCTGAGGACATAGTTATGTTCATAACCTATGTTTGCCCAACCGACCACTTCCTTGGTGTCGCTGCCGACACTGCCACCTAAGCGAAGACTGCCGTAAGCATTCTTTGCCCGGTAGACACATGGTTTGTAGGCTACTCCCAATCCCCATGTTCGATAGTTATGCCAAAAAGAGTCTTTGGTGATATGACCAGCTTCTTTGTCTTTGTCGTATTTGATATACCCATTGAGGAAATACTCCCAAGCATTATGGTTCTTGGTCTCATGTTCTACGGATAGCGTTGCATCAAACCCTCTCTCATAGAGCGCACCGACACCGAAAGACAAACGATTGCTGTTGCTTTGGGCGAAGCCTGTGGCGGTTGACGCTACAAGGCATAAGGCCATCAATGTTTTTTTGAATTTACCTGTCATGTTCGTAACCTGCCGTTTTAATATTCATACAATAATGCCTTGTTGAAGGAGTCTGCACTCAGTACATCCTCATATTCCACACTAAGGCTGATAGTTCTTCCGCTAATCTGCTTCTCACTTAATTCAATGGTAAGCACCTTGTCATTGGGGAAAGTCATCTTCTTTACGACAAGGATATTTCTATAACCATGCAGAAAAGACTGTGTGTTGTCCAGCGTGAAATCCGGTGAAAGCTCTATCGTCTGTACTGTCGTAGCTTTTGCCGTCTTCTTGTCATTGAGCTTGACCCTCAGTTGGTCTATATCGAAACGTATATTGGTTCTGTTTTCCACCGAGAAGTCCAAAAAGAAGTACTCCCCGACACTATAGATGTTGTTTAGGCGCATGGTCATACGATGCCGTCTTGTCGATACATTACGGTAACGAGCCGGAGATGCCCAAATCTGCCGTGCATAACGAGCCATATCTTCTGTAGACATACTTACGGCTGGATTTTTGTACGCCATGCGCTCGTCAAGTTCAATGGTCTTGTCAGTAACAGCTTCTTCCTTGTGTGATGTGTATATTAACGCATACTGACTGCGGTAGCGTTCTGTAACGATAGTGACCACAGCGAGGATGTCACCGTCTCTGTTGACCTCCACACCCTCCTTGGGCTTCAGGCGGATGGTGTTATTGATAGGTTGGTCTCCTACAACCTTATCGGTACTGATGTCTACAAAACGAACCGGCTCACTGGCAGTGATAACAGTGGTGATATTTTCATTGACAGTCAACAACTGCATTCCGTCCATTGTTTTCTGGGCATTTGATTGTATTGCCGCCATCAATCCCATAACCATAACGGCACAAACTTTTTTCAACGTTTTCATTATCTTCTTGTTTATTTGTTCTATTTCTTTCAATTACGTTTTTCCTTGCTGTTTATCAGATACACCTGTGTTCCATATTTCACCTTGACCTTGTTCTTGCGGATATTCTTGGACAGTGCATTGGCTGCTTTCTGGTATGCATTCTGCAATGCTTGCATACCCCATCTGCCTGTTGTACTTGTACTTGAACCGTCATTAAGAGACATATTCTGGCTGACGGTTCCACTGACAATATCCTTGGTCGTTTCGGAAAAACTGCTCTTGGGGACATATAGTCCTTCGAGTCCATCAGTATCATAGATGCTCAGATTGACTTTCACAAGTTCGTCATTCACAAGAACGCTTTTGACGGAGCCTTTGACACGCTGCTGCCCAAAACCATTCAAGGTACAATACAGATAATTGCCCTTGGCTATAGTCCTTTCACCAATATCTATGTCATCAAGCAGTCTCAGCCTTACCCTGCTTCCGTCAACGGCTTTTACGTCTTCATCAACAATGGCTCTGATGAGTTTATGCTCAGGCTCATTGGTAGCGATAGTGTTGAAGTAGTCGGAATTTTCCTTTTGCTTCTTGACGACCTCTTCGGCCTTGGCTTCATCCGAGATTTCTGTGACTGATTTTTCGTTAACCGTTTTTTCTTCTTCGCTTATTTTCCTGGTGTTGCGGTTTGTGTGCGTCGTTTTTTCTTCTGCACCTTCATTTGCAACTCCAGTACGGGAGGCCCCTTCATTTCTTGCTTCTTCCAATGCCTTGCGGAGGTTTTCAAGAGTCTGTTCCTCATCCTCTGTATTACCGCCTGAATGCGAAGATGCGCCTTCCTCGTCCTTGGCTTGCTGCTCCTTGATTTGTGCCTGTAATCTGCGGAGACGTTCCATCGACTGTTGCGCCTCGTCACTTTGCTGATCCATGGCCGCTACTTCCGCATCACTATATTGCGACTTGTATTCTTCTTTTTGGTCTTCGCTACCTCTTTCTATATTCTCGACAGCGGACTCATCCTTTATCTTGCCGAAGTTGTTGACCATATTGCTGTATTTGTCTCCTATACCATCTCCTTTGAGATTGGCATCAGGCAACTTGGCATTGTAATATTCGGTAGTCTCCATCTTGTTGTTTACTTCCGCTTTCTCTGTATCAAAGAAGCGGCAGAAGAAAAAACCGAAGAACAGTAGCGGAAAATAGATAATGGCAGGGAGCATGTATTTCGGCTGCCGAAAGTTAATCTTGTCTGTTATGCTCATATTCTTCTCGTTGAAGGTTGTTATTGTCTTTTATATTTCTCTTTTTCTCGTCGCTGTTGTGATGACGGTTGAAATGCAGTTCTTTCTCCTGCCTTACGACCGCACTTGAAGGCTGACTCCGATAATGGACGGCTGTTGACATCCTGTATAGGTTTAGGCCAACGCTGAAAAGGACAAAACCGAAAATGAGACAGAGAAAAAGTTTGGGGTAGGTGGAAGCGAAATGCTGGACTTGGGCTGCCGCCTTATCCAACCGCATTTTTCTGGCAAATGATTTTCCGGCTTCCACTCCTTTCTCATGTCGTTCCTTGTAGTTGGGGTCGTCCTTGTCGGGAACTTTCTCACCCATTATTACTTTCTTGAAATTCATACGCTGTATGTTTAATAGTTGGATTTGGTTTTCTGGTCAATATCCTTGTTCAAAATGGTACGCCAGTTGACGATAAGCAAACCGTGAGGATTGTTCTCTGTTCTTGGCACTCTCTTGACAAAGCCTTCAGTCACAAGTTCACGCATCAATACGGATGTCCTGCGCTCTATACGCTGTCTGCCGTAGTAGGTGAATGACATGTTCTCCTTGCTGAACTTGATGCTATCACAGAAAATACTGAATACGGCACTGGTTCCCATGATATTCCCATAGAAGCCTTTTTCCTTTAATGCGTTATACTGGGCAAGTCCACTCTCGTCAATGAGGTACATGGCCTTTTCCATTGTGTATTTGATGTACTTGTCATCAGGAGCGAGCGTGAAAAAATAGTGATGGAACATTTCTACATGGCTCTTGGCTTCCACATCCAACGTCTCTTCCATGGTGCTGCGATTTACAAGTATCGGCACATTGCCGTCAAGGACATAAACTTTCTTTTGTGCATCATCAACCATCGTCCTTGCCGTCCATATACTGCCGAGTGAAACGACAATACAACCAACGAGGAACAAGGAGCAGATGATTAACACGAGCTTGATTTTATTCTCCAAATTCTTTATTACCATAATGTTATTCTATTTATAAGAGATTACTAAATGCCTACAACACGGCTTGCCGACTGTCTCATTGATGTGGCAATACCCTCGCCGAAACTTCTTGTGGAGAAAGCGGTATCGCCCTCTGGTATCATCCATGCGGCCAAATCCGGCACAAGATTGAGGCATTTCAACGCAACAACACTTGCTGCCATCAGATAACCAGCCGAGAAGAATGCATTTTGCAGATAGTTGACCACCGTTTCGTCCGTGGCGGTGACTGCCGCCAAGTCATTGTACTGTATATTGATGACTATATCAAACAACAGAAGGACATAGAACCCGACGA
>CAVKNU010000347.1:0-5814 GCA_963657465.1 Lachnospiraceae bacterium | reverse complement strand
AGAGAATGACATGATGTTGCTGTCTTTTATCCACGACAGTAGTGATTGGGTCATCACGTTTGACAAGAATATGGGACCTGAGTTCTATGATTTGCCTTGTCTTGGTGATAACGACATCCCATATCTCCTTGACTATGTTCCTGGTGAGGAAGCAACGGGTGTTTCTTCCTATCTGACTACCAAGCCAACAAGTGAAATTGGAGCTATGATGATTCCACTTTTCCATGAATATGGCATCAACTTGGAAAAATATGAAAACTTCAAGCAGATACTTGAAGACGTGCGTTCTGTAAGTAGTTCGCTGATTATGCAGGTGAACGCAACTTCCCGAAAGGGATTTGAGGTTATTGGTACGACTCTTTGCAAGCGATTCTTAGAGAAAAAACATATCACAAAAGAGTCTTTCCTTATCCCGATAGACTTGCATAAAGAGTTGTTTGTGGATTTGGATAACGAGAACAAGGAACGCGCCGACAATCTGGTGGTGAAGCTTGACCCTGCCAAGAAGGAGATTCTATTTACTGTAGTAGAGATTAAATGCCGTAACGCTCATTATAATGCAGAGGAGCTGCATGCTAAGGTAGTAAATCAGATAGAGAATACTATCTATGCACTACGCTCTCATTTTGAAATAGCCGTTGATGGATATGACCGCTTAGATAGAGAACTTAAAACGATTGAACTTAAATCGTTTTTGGAGTTCTATATCCGCCGTTCTATGCGTTACGGACAACTTAATCCAGAGTGTGCCCACGAATATTTGTTGTTCTTGAGCAAATTGGCAGATGGCTATTCTATTCGCTTTAAGCAGCTTGGTGTTATCTTTGATTTTACCCAACAGGAGCGTCAGAAGAAGGATTACTATGGAAATGCTCTCATTTATACAATGGGAGAACCTGTCATCGGAGACATCCTCAACACCGATGCAACGCTTAATACTCAGGTACTCGAAGCTATGGACAGGGATTTCGTCAACTTCTTTGAGCCTACGTTTGCACTTCATTCAGAACCAGCAGTCGCTCATGTACCCGTAGAAAACGCGGTAAATGCAGCTTCTCAGAACGGAACTATGCCAAATGACGATTCTGAATATGAAATCATCATACCTAAACATCCTGTAGTGCCAAAAGAAGAGACAGAGAATCCAATTACAGCAAATAGCCAACCTTCCGTCTCGTTCACTCCAAAATCGGAGAATGATCCTACGCCTATGGAAGAGAGCATTTCCGTCACTGTTGAGACAAAGCCGACGGATAGCACCCCGTCCGATAATGATGTACCTACCGAACAACATACAGAAGAACCTGTTGATCCCAATTATAAAGAACCAACTTGCGATGTCATCATAGGAAAGAATTCTGATAGTCCTCAATTCGGTGTTCTCGGAAAGATGGTTAGCAACGGACGGGTTATCGGATTAGATTTGAACGAATGTAATACCATCAGCCTCTTTGGTGTGCAAGGAGCTGGAAAGAGTTACACAATAGGCTCCATTACAGAGATGGTTCTTCGTCAGTTCTCTAAGGTGAACAAATTGCCTGCACCAATGGCGAGTGTTATCTTCCATTATAGCGACAGTATGGACTATGCCCCTGAGTTTACATCAATGGTGTACCCGAATGATGAAGCCGGTCAGTTGGCCAAGCTTAAGGCTGAGTATGGAGCAGAACCAGGCAGCGTTAAGGATGTTGTTCTGTTGGCACCCGAAAGTCAAGTAGAAATACGCAAGACAGAATATCCAGACATTGAAGTGCACAGCATAGGTTTCGACTCATCAGAGTTAGCGGTACGTGATTGGATGTTCCTGTTGGGAGCAATGGGGAACGACTCTACCTATATCAAGGAACTTAAACAGATTATGAAGGCATGCCGTCACAACATGAGTCTGCAAAACATCCGTAATGGTGTTGCAGAGAGCGACCACATGAGTTCTTCTCAACGCTCTTTGGCAGAGCAAAAATTGGACTTTGCGGAAGAATACATTACAGATGGGAATAAACTGCAACAATATCTCAAACCAGGCCGCCTTATCATTGTAGACTTGCGTGACGAGTTCATTGAGAAGGAAGAAGCACTGGGCTTATTCGTTGTGATGCTGAACATTTTCTCGTCTGTCATGCAGATAGATGGCAGAGCATTCAACAAGTTCATCGTCTTTGATGAAGCTCACAAGTATATGAACAACAAGGAACTGGTCGGTTCAATTACAACAGCCATTAGAGAGATGCGCCACAAAGGTGTGTCAATCATGATAGCAAGCCAAGACCCTATGAGTCTGCCAACAGAGATTATTGAGTTGAGTTCTATTGTAGTGATGCACAGATTCAGCTCGCCTGCTTGGGTTAAGCACGTTCAGAAAGCGATAACCCCTTTGCAGACATTGACTGCGACAGAGATGGCCGCCCTGGGTTCTGGAGAAGCTTTCCTATGGGCTAACAAGGCATCGGACAAGACGATTACTCAACGCCCAATAAAGATTAGTATTCGCCCACGTGTTACCAAGCACGGTGGTGACACTATACAAGCTGTAAAATGATGAAGTATTTTGAATACACGAACAAAGGTAATCGGGAGGAGAACCAAGACTATATTGTCCACAGTTCTCTCCCCGAGAACTCTGACATATTCATTGTGGCGGACGGTATGGGTGGCTACAGCGACGGTGCTGTGGCTGCAAAGGTAGTTTCGAATGCCATTGTAGAATTTGTAGAGGTAAACTTTAAACAATTCACACCATCAGAAATTCTCAGAGAAGCAATATCTTTCGCAAATGACGCATTGATGCTTGAACGTATAGCATCATCCAACCAGAAAATGGGATGTGTGATAGCCGTCCTTCTTCTAACCGACGGCTATGCATACTTGACTTGGCTTGGTGATAGCCGTATATATATGTATAGGAATGAGCAAGAAGTCTATAGGACAGAAGACCATTCTGTAGTAAACGAACTTGCCAAAATGAAGACGCTCAGTGCTGATAGCTACGATAAGTTTTCATCCATAGTGACAAAAGCCATCATGGGTGATAGTCCTGTGGATGAAGCACCTATAAGAAAAGTAGCAGTAGAGGACGGCGATGTCTTCATCCTATGTACGGATGGGTATCATAAGGAACTTGATATGGTGTATGCAAGACGTTTCAATGAGTTGAGCAAGGCAGACTTTGAAAATAAAGCATCAACCATCTCTGATAATTTCTCGTTTATTAAAGTAGAATTATGATATTAAATGAGCAAATTATAAAGCAGCTAAAGGAAAAGTCTGGGTTGCTACTCGAACAAGCCAAAGACTATAGTGTCTTGGCAGGCAAGATTTTCTCAGAGACAGGAAGGAATATTGGAGTGACAACGCTTAAACGGCTTTTGGGTACAGTCAACGACAGCCGTAAGACTAACGAGTACACGCTAAACACCATAGCGTTGTACTTGGGTTATGAGACGTGGCAAAACTTTACAGAGGCGAACAGTATAGATAGCGTATGGAACTTCAGCGAAGATGAAACCTTTTACATCCAGAAGTTAGCTACAGATACCATTCTTACAGTAGAGTATTTGGACAGAGAAGTCTCTTTTGTCGTTATACAACAAGATGGACAGAACGTTCTCAAAGTTGTATCTGCAAAGAATAGTAGTCTTCAGAAAAATGATATTTTGTACATCCACAAGATTAGTGTTGGCAAGATTCTTCAAGCGGACAAAGTGATTCGTGGAGAGCAGATTGGCAACTACAAGACCAATGGTGAAGTGCATGAGATTAACATAAAAAATGCGTAATAAATGAAAATAGCCGTCTGTTTGGTCAGGCGGCTATTTCCATAAGTTTTTCATCGGAGCTACTCCTCTATCTTGCCATTACGATATGCGACAACCCACCATTCTCCAGCCTTGGAGACGGAACCACGTGAGGCTACACTGCCAGAATACACATTAAATGCCGAACCGTTAAACTGGTTTTCTGTCGAAGACCACCAGTAATTGTGTCGAGCGATAGGAGTGCCTTTATATGACTGAGATTCTGCATAAGAACGTATTTCGTCTTCAGAAGGAAGATACCATTCCATATTATGCTCAGGATCATGGTTCATCTCAATACAGAAAGCAAAGGCTGGATAGTTTTTGTAAGAGTCCTTTCCGCCAGTCGTTTTTTCCAAATTGTAAACGAGCTTTGTCATTTCCAAGCCACTCAAATCCTTGTCACTGAGTGCTTTATTTAGATACATTGCATTGGAATTGGCCCAAGCCAGACGGGTATCACTAAAAGGATTCCGTGCCTGTGTGACGCATACAGAACCTATAATCTGTCCTTTTACTGCAACACAAATTGTGTCGAAACGATGTCCCGATGTCGTTGTGGTGTTTTCTTCTACATCAAAAAGAATCTTATTTCCGGACAAACGAATGTTGTTTATCCAAGAAACACCTTTCTTCAATTTTACGACAGCACCTTCTGACTCGACATCACGAGATAACGTTACCGTCTCTGCAGACGAACGGTAGTTAAGGCTCACATTATCAATAGAAGACAATGGTTTTGCCTGTGAATTATTGTCCTCATCTGATGAGGAACACGAAGTACAGATTCCAGTTGAAAGGAATAGCGTTCCAATAGTCAATAGTTTAGATATTTGTCTCATTTCCTTTTTTATTTACTGGAATCTTCTAATAATTTGTCTATGCTGAATGTAAATGTATAATCGTTTTGTACATTTTCAATCATTATCGGCATCATAATTGTCATCGTTTTACCTACATAAGAAGGAGCCTCATTTGCTTTTGAAACTGCATCCTTATAAACACAAGGGATAAGATACTTTTCTCTCCATCCACCATACTGTCCTGAAACATAATATACGTTGTCTGTAGGAAGTAGTATGTCAGAAAGACTTGCTCCCTTTGGTACAGTAGATGCAGGTTGACTATTGTTGCGGTCAGTGTATTTTACTCCAGAATGCATAACTCGACCTGTCTTTCCTGTATAGTCTACATAACTAATGTCATCCCAGTTGACCTTTAACGTATGACCAGACTTGTTGGTAAGGTCAAAGTTGAATTGCTTTGAACTAACATACCATATAATATTGATGTAGTCATCCTCATAACGATACTTGTTGGTAGTTCCGTCTTGAAAGTTTACGACTTTTGTTTCACCGAACTGTTGTTTGGCATTCGCAGGACTTTCAACGGTCTTTAATCCAACAGAATAAGTTGCGACGTAGCTCTTAAATGCGCCACATGATGTCATCATAGCTGTAATTGCAGCCAAGACAACCAAGTTTGAAATTCTTCTTATCATAGCTTTTGTCTTAAATTTAATTTTTGTGCAAAATTACATCTAAAATGTTGGAAATGAGCAAAAAGACACAAACGTGGACTAACATGGACGGAAAAGTTAATTATTCCACAAAGCCATTGTTTTTGGTCAAAAGCTCCAGCATCGCCATCGGATTAAAGGCTTTGCCTTTGTATTTGGCGGTGATGTGAAGATGTTCTCCGGTGCTGCGGCCAGTGGAGCCTGTGATGCCGAGGATGGTGCCGGAGGAAACCGTTGAGCCTTGGGCGGTAAGGATTCGGGAGAGGTGGCAGTAGCTGATGCGGAAGTCACCGTGGCGGACGGTAATGAAGTTGCCGGAGCGTGGGTCATAGCCTACTTTGTCTACCGTGCCGGGGAGCATGGAGAAAACGAGGTCGCCATGGGTAGCGAGGTCGATGCCGCTGTGCATCGTGCGCTTGCCAGTGAAAGGGTCGGTGCGGTAGCCGAAAGGTGACGTGATTTTGATATTGCGGAGCGGATAGGTCATGGAGACGTGACTTGTCC
>CAVKNU010000346.1:0-5954 GCA_963657465.1 Lachnospiraceae bacterium | reverse complement strand
CACAGTCGCCACCGCAAAGATACACGTCAAGCAATGCCGCAACAATCTCGTCCCATTGGTAGCCGTTGTAAGTCGAGCTGCGCGTTCCAAGTGCCTCGTTGATTACTTTGCCAAGTGAAAGGGCATTAAATGCCTTGTTCGTGAAATAAATTCCACCAAAGGGAGTGAGAACCTCAGATTTTATGCTTACCTTTGCCATATGTCAGATATTCTTTATTTGAGTTTTGCAGCACCAAGATAAGTGAATTTTCTGACATACGCAAGCATTGGATAATTTATTGTTATCCAATGACTTGCTTTTACATAAAATTAAAAGTCTGCTAATTTAAGGAAAACGGCAAGTATTTTGGCTCAATTCGCCAATATTTTGAAAAAATCCATTTCCTTCGTTTGTTACAGATTAAAAGCGTATTTTTGCCTTCAAATTAAAATGTTAGTTATGAAACCGCAGGAAGACAAAGCAATAAATCGCATAAAAGTAGTATTGGCGGAAAAGAGATGTACAAATAAATGGTTGGCGGAACAACTGGACAAAGATCAGGCAACAGTCTCAAAATGGTGTACAAACAAAGCACAACCTGGACTCGAAACGCTGATACAAATAGCGAAATGCTTGGATGTTGACATTCGGGAATTAATAGTTCGTACTAAAGAGAAGTAATATGACAGGACTAAGTGATAAGGCTTTTGCTATAATGGCAACTTGCGAAGAAACGAAAAAGCCATTTGGTATAACCGTGGACTACATCGGTCCTCGACAATACAAATTTATATGGGCCTTCAAAATAGACAAAGATAAAGCTCATAGGGAAGGATATGACGAGCACTCTGTAACAGGTAGTGTTGAATTGGATTCCGAATATCCGGGTTGTCCATATTGTGGGAGTAAACAGTTCTATATCTGTGGATGTGGGAAAATCGTTTGCTATCATGGTGAAAAGGTCGTTACGTGTCCATCATGTGGTCAACGAGGTGAAATTACAACAGTAAATGAAATCAGTCTTAAAGGTGGAGGGTATTAACCTGCATCAACTTATACAGTAAAACTATGGCAGAATTAGGCAAAAATTCAATAGTCTCTTTGGTTGGCGGTGGGACTGCTACAATTGTCAAAGAGTTGGGTAGAGGTGGACAAGGTATTGTCTATCTCGTAGAAGTTTGTGGCGAAAAGAAAGCCTTGAAATGGTATTTGAACGCTCCCGACGATAAATTTTATCGCAATTTGGAACACAACATTGCTTCTGGAGCTCCTTCTGATGCTTTCTTGTGGCCAGAATACTTAACGGAGAAACAGCAAGGAAGCTATGGATACATCATGAAATTACGCCCTCAGAATTATTATGAGTTCGGCAATTTCTTGTTGGCAAAAGTTTCTTTCAAGTCTTTCACGGCAATGTTGTCTGCTGCGATGAAGATTTGTGACGGTTTTATGATGCTTCATCGCTTTGGATATAGCTATCAAGACTTAAATGATGGCAATTTCTTTATAGACCCACAAACTGGCGATGTCCTCATTTGTGACAACGACAATGTTATGCCACAGGGAGAGAAATCTGGCATCATGGGTAAGGCAAGATACATGGCACCAGAAATTGTTGCTGGCGGCATACCCGATAAATATAGCGACCGTTTCTCTCTCTCTGTCATTTTGTTCATGCTCTTCTATGCCAACCATCCTTTTGAAGGTTCAAAGGTGGTTGCTTGTCCCTGCATGACAGAATCATACGAGAAAAGATTTTATGGCAGCGAGGCTTTGTTTATCTATGACCCTACAGATAAATCCAACTTGCCGGTAAGAGGAATCCACCAAAATGTCATAAGAAGATGGCCTGTACTCCCGCAACTGCTCCGTGACACTTTCATCGAAGAATTTAGTCAGGACAAACTGAAGAATCCAAGTACTCGCATGATTGAGCAGAATTGGGAGAAGATTATCTCTGCAGTCCGTGATAGTCTTGTTGTTTGTCATCATTGTGGGGAAGAAACATTTGTCAATACCGCAAACACATCAGATAAGTGTATGAATTGCGGCAAAGATGTCGATTTGTCTAAACGACTCATCGTCAATAACCGTTCCCTTCCCTTGACGGACAAAACGACTATCTACATTGACAATGACAATACTCCAGATGGCGTTGTCACAACAGACAGCAATGGCTTTATGCTCGTTAAAAATGTTTCTACGGAAACGTGGACCGTTGAAACACCTAGCGGAAAGGTTAAGACCGTTGCCCCCCAAGAGATACTTCCCGTAAAGGCCGGATTAAAAATCACCTTCCGTGTTCATACCGTACCTTACAAGGCTGAAATCAAAATCATGTCTAACAATTAAAAACAAAATATTATGTCACTTTTAGATGATGTGGTCAGCGTACCACGTAGAACCATGACGCTCTTCTTCCTCATTGACACATCAGGAAGTATGATGGGCAACAAAATCGGTGCCGTAAACGACGCTGTAGTGAACGTACTACCAATGCTCGATGAGATTTCTGCTTCAAATCCAGATGCGGAAATAAAAGTTGCGGCACTGGAATTCTCGAATGGAACCAATTGGCTTTATGACGAGCCTAAGTTGGCTTCCGATTTCAAGTGGCAAGATGTTCAGGCTAACGGCTTGACGTCTCTTGGTGCAGCGTGTGTTGAACTCAACAACAAACTTTCCAGGAATGGCTTTATGCAAGCGGCAAGCGGATCCTTTGCACCAGCTATCGTTCTCCTGTCTGATGGTGGACCTACTGACGACTTCCAAAGTGGACTGAATAAGCTCAAGAGCAATAATTGGTTCAAGGCAGCAATCAAAATTGCCATTGCCATTGGTGATGATGCAGATAAAGATGTGCTTAAAGACTTCACTGGCTCAATAGAGGCAGTCTTTACAGTTCACAACATTGATGCACTCAAGCAGGTTATCCGTGTTGTAGCAGTTACTTCTTCCCAAATTGGAAGTAAAAGTTCTACGGCAGGTGAAACAAGCAAGCAAGAACAAGTGATTAAGGATGTAACCGAAAATGTCAAGGACATTGATGGAGCACATTCAGAAGCAGCGGCTCCAGAGCCTACAGCTTCTAACAATTACGATGATTGGGATTAAAAAAGTCTTGAAATAAATGAAAGATTTACATCACTCTTGTCAAGGCGAAAGTCACATTTTATCAAACAAGGTGTGTCAAGATTCGTCTTACAGTTCTACAAGCGACTCCATGTCCATTGCAATAGTATGTGATGGACATGGAGGAGCACGCTATTTTAGAAGTGATGTTGGTTCTCGATATGCAGTAGATGCAACTAAAGAGTGTGTTAAGGCTTTTGTGTCAGAAATAGATGTGAACTTATTTAAGGAGAAGCACTTTACTCAAAAAAAAGCTCTTTCTTCCGAGGCAAGTTCAAACATCTATACGAAAGACACGAATGCAGACAAGGCACTTCGTCAATTGTTCTCTTCAATCATCTATTGCTGGAGAGAAAAGATTAAACAACATTCACTAAATACTCCATTATCAGAGGAAGAGAAATCAACGATAAAGCCGAATTTTCTTTCCGAGTTTGAACAAGGCATCGGTATTGAAAAAACATACGGGTGCACCTTGATGTGTTACGTATATACTGACCTTTTCTGGTTTGCTTTTCATATAGGTGACGGCAAATGTATAGCCTTTGATGATAACGGGAGTTGGTTTGAGCCTATTCCATGGGATGAAAAATGTTTCTTGAATAAGACGACCTCACTCTGCGACTCATCAGCTATAGAGGAATTTCGTTACTGCTACTGTGGTGACGGAAATAAGCCTTTAGCAGTGTTCCTTGGTTCAGATGGAATTGACGATTCTTTTGGGGCAACCGAAAATATGGTCAATTTCTATATCCAAGTTCTCAAATTGATAAACAAAGACGGACTTGAAAATGCCGAAACCAACATTCAGGAGACTTTACCGCAACTAAGTAAAATTGGCAGTAAGGATGATATGTCAATCGCATGCATTTATGATGAAGACTCTCTTAGAACTAAAGTAAAGCATCTCGTAGGATGGCAAAGGCGAAATATAGAGAACCAACTATTTGAGGTCAACGAGCGCATCCTTAAATATAAGGATGAAATTACTCGTCTTAGCAAGTGTGACCTCAGAAATCAGAAGTTAATGATAGATTTTCAATATGCCAAAAAAGATTTATCGAAAGCTTTTGAATTAAAGCACTCACTTGCAAGTAAGTGGAATAAGTTTTCCGAAGAAATAGACGGAGAAGCTTATATCCCATACAAAGACGAAATTGGTTGGGAAGAGTCGTATCTTACAGAGCAAGAGCAAGCTGATACAAATTGTTCGCCAATAATTTCCGAAAAGGCGGAAGACAACAATTTGTCGAATGAGGCAGAAACTAATGCAGAAGGAACTCTTGGTGACACAACAAAAGAAGAATGTCAGGAAACCTCAAATGAGAAAACAGAGACAGAATTACAAGTCGACGAAACTGTTGGAACAGAAGAGGATAGTATGACCGATACAAAGGAACAAAACAACAACAATATTGCTGAAGAAGAATGAAATTACATGAAGCGATAAAACAATTGGTTGCGCAGTTCGGAGAGAGCATCGTGACCGAAGTGAGGTTGGCCAATTTGTTGGCTGACCTCAACGGTTATCAAGAATATCCTGCCATGAAGATGGTTATAAAAGACATTTTGAAAGCAGGATATGGGAAGAGGTTATTTGACATGTATGCTAAAGATCCCCAAAATGCCATAAGTAAAAGTGTAGACTACGCCCAAACTTTTGCAAGCGAATCAAATTACAAAGAAGATTTGGTTAGTTATGCATTTGATTGTTTGTTGTTTGCACTTGGTTGTATTACAACTATCAATGAACCGATGACCAAGGGTTACGACCCCTACACAAAGGGAAATGGTGATATTTTGGACAACTTGACCAATCAGTTAGCTTCCTTTCAAAAGCAATATCTTGACATGTTGGATAGATTGGCGACTTTACCACAGAATGTTTACAAAGATGCCCCTGGCTATTACAGTACGGATGCCTTAAACAAACTTTATGCTGTAGAAGTCAAGATTGCAGTACTCATTAAAGAGACCAACTCTACCGTTAGTCTGGACTGGTGCACAATCAAGCGAACCGAAAAACTTGAATATTTCAAAAAGCAAAAAGCTGATACCGTAGCAAAAGGTCTCGACCAATTGAGGTCTCAATACCAAACTTTACTTGCATCACTCATAATCGTGCCCAAGAAGTTAGGAATAAGGCGTTCTGGCTTTTATGATGATAAAGGTGACAGAGAATTGTCTTCTGTTGAAGAAGACATAAAACTCAACTATTATAACATGGGGAAAGCCTATGACAATTGGTGTGAAAATGAGAAAAACGACTACCTTGCCAAACATCGTGTAGATAGCAAGAGCATTGCTCTTCAATACTTTACCAAGATTGGAATACCAGCGGCGGTAGTTCTTGGAGCAGCTGGCACAGGAATAAGTTATATGACTTCGGCAAGTGGCATAGAACAGTTTGAGCATACAATATCCTTGGGTGAGCAACAAGCAGCGATTGGAGAATATGGCAAGGCATTACAGCTCTTTAGCGATGCCCGAAATAATTACACGGCATCTTTCAGAACTGGCCATTATCAAGACATTGCAAATGAGCATATAAGTGCGAGCGTAAATGATGCTACGCAGGCAAGTATCAAGATGGTAGAAGAAAGCAAACTTGTGGATGCAAGTACATTACTATCTTCCTTGCCTCAGAAGGTTATCTCTGAAGACCAGCAATACTCAGATCAATACAATACTGCAAAATCAACTTTGGATAAAGCCATAAATGAAGGACTTGACAATCTCATTTCAGACATTTCAAGCACTCATGGAAAATTGAACGGTGCTTCAAGACAAAAGTTGAATGAATTGTTGAAGATAAATCCTAATGATTATTGGTTGAACTTCA
>CAVKNU010000345.1:0-6024 GCA_963657465.1 Lachnospiraceae bacterium | reverse complement strand
TCAAGCCTTATTTGAGGTTTGAGGCCTCGTCATGCACCTACCGCTGAATAGTTACTCACTCACGCAAAGCGTTCGGTCTCGCTGTCCTCCTCATGCTATGTCTCTTCCACCAGCACAAGCCCCAGACTATCTATCAGATATTGCAATGGCGGATGCTTCTTTATCAGCCGTTTTAGTATCATCTGTGGTGTGTCTGTCATCAGCAGGAAATCGGCAATGTCGAGTCCCTTTGCTTTCTGTTCTTCCGTGGAGTTTTCATCCAAGATGTTACTGATGACAACTCTCTTACAGACGGATTGCAACAGGGGCATCTTTGCTTTCCACTTGTCCGTAGCTCCGAGGTCGGGGACTAATATCACTTCTCTACCTTTGAGAACATTAACAGCCTCCTTGTTGAAACAGCCGTTCATGCCACCAGTAGCCAACCAGACAAAATCAGAGATGAAATGTGTGGCGATGATGGAGGTCTTTTCGCTCTCCACAATGGCTATGGTCTTGCTCTTTGGCGTATCTGTCAGAAGATGCTCACCAAAGAAGCATTGACGAAGCGTGAAGTTTGAGATTTTCATCTCTGAGTGTACCCATGTTACCATGCTGTGAGGTTCCTTGGTGCGGTGTCCAGTCTTGGCATCATACTTCATTATCTTGCCAGTTCGCACTTTTCCGTCAATGTCTATCTGCCAAAAGATAGTCGAACCGTCCCATTTCTTTGAAGTGCCGACCTTGTACAAGGCAAACAGCCGTTCTGTCTCCTCTTTGCCAAAGACCGTTGAAATGTATCGGTACAAAGGATTGACAGAATAGCCATGCAGTGTTTGCTCCATCAACTTATTCTCAATGAAAGTTGGAAGAGCTTTCTCTTTCCTGCACTCTTTGATTGGCGTTTTATATCTCCAATCATCATTGCAGTTGGCATCGGGGTTGTCCTTGAAATAGTCAGATGGAGAATAATGGTAGCCACAACTCTGCTCATGGTCGCACCGTCCCACGTTTTCGGGGAATGTAACCTTGCCTTGCTCGTCAATGTATCTGGCGAAACAACGCTTGCGTCCACATTGAGGACAGGTATAGCGGTTGCCAATCTTGTATTTCTGTAAATGGAATCTATATTCACTCATAAGGCTATGCACTTGTTGCACCTTGCACTTTATGCACTTTTGCACTCTGACGGCACGAAATGGAGTTTCCATTGTGCAAGAGTGCAAGAAGTGCAAAGTGCAAACGGTGCATGGTGGTTCTACTTCTGCACTTTCTCATAATTGCCTTGCTTTGTCTTGTTGATAAGATTCCTTTTTCTTAAGTCTGCAAGCATATACATGACCAGACGTTTGCACATTCCAAACTCCGCACCTGCCTTTACAGCTTCTGCCGTGACGAAAGTGTTACCCAATGAGTCGAATATTTGTTTCTTCACTGGGTCGATAGCCTCGGTTGAAACGAGGTCATCCATCCTTTTGTATGACATCTCAAAGTAGTCACTCATCCGTATGGCAGCATTCACGGAGTCAGCATCAACAAAATCCTTGTGTGATTCGTCACAAGCCCAACGGAACAGTTGGAATATCAAGGCGAGACGTGCCGTGTTCAGTGGAACTTTTGCTGAACGTGTGTCTATCAGCCTTTCATCCGTTATGGCATTCTGACGTTCTATCTCCTCATTCTGCCAATCATAGAATATGTCAATGCCTTCATCAGAAAAGTCAAGAACATTGAAGATGCCTTCCGTAAAAGGAAGAGCCACAGCCTTGTCTATGATTTCTTTCCATACACGGAATGGTCTATCAAAGATTGCCGCATCTTGTTTCGTTCCCTTTACCCAAGGCGCAATCTTCAGGTCTTTGGGAAATGTGAACAGGAAGCGGTCAAGAAAACCGTTCTTCTTGAATCCCATATCATACAGTTCATGCACAATGCCAGTCTGGATTGTTCCTGCAATCTGAATGCAAGGATGATCAATGCGCAAAGGACAATCAAGGTTGCAACGAGACACATCTATCGGCAAACCATTGTAGGCTGACAGCATCTGTTGCACAAACGAACTGTTGTTGTATCGGTTGATGGTGTTGAACAAGCCCATTATCTCATCCACCACAACTGACACTCCTCTGAGATTGGCATCATGGTTACGCATCAGAATTTCGGGAGTGAAGTCGTTCATGATGTTTTTGTGCAAGATTGGCAAAGGTGGCAATAGCTCCCATTCCGTCCGCTTCTTGCCCTTGTTTCTCTCCACGATGGAGGCATACTCATCCTTTAGAGCCTTGAATTTATGGTGCTCATCCGTATCAATGTCGTGTAATGGCTTGTAGGCGAAGTTCAATGGCGGTGTCTTGCCGACTCCTGGTCTGCCCACGAGCATGACATATAGAATAGGTGGTGTTATCCAGTTGCCCTTGATACGAATATAACATGAGTTGCTGATGGCAGCCGCCATAGCGGATATGAGGGAAGTGACGGTAAACTCGATGGAATAGTTCTCCGTCCTTGCCAAGTCAAGAACCATCTGCTGCATCTTCTGAGGGAATACGTCAAGGGGTATGTCAGAAGAGGCTACGCCCGAAACTTCCGAGCGTAGCTTGTTACAAATTTCAAGCGCATCCATAGCATTACCAGTTTAAGGGTTTAGGCTTGCGCTTGTTTCCTGCAAGAATGACAGCATTCTCCTCCTCCGCTGTAAGAGGTACAGGATTCTTGCGGTTCGTCTCCAGCCACTTGTCAAGTTCATCTTGATAAAGGCAGTAACGCTTGCCTGGCTTGGTGGCAGGAATACTGCCGTTGCCAAGTTTCATGTAGAGGGTAGCCATCGGCATCTTCAAGTATGCCGATGCTTCCTCCACACTCATAGGTATGTGCGTGTTCACCTTGTATGGCTTGTTCTGTAATTGCAGACCGATAATCATCTGCTTCATGCCCACTACTTCATCCAGAAGCTGGGCAACGACCATAGGCAGGTCGTTGAATGTTAGTTCTTTACTCATTCTTATTCTTTTGTTAAAAACTGGGGCAAAGGAACAGAATGATATTTCCGTTACGCTATTCCGTGACAATCATTTGTCATTCACGAAAGAATAACTCTAACAGTGAGTATTATTCGGGATTTTCCTCTATAATATCATGGAAATCGTATCTACCATTGGTAGGCTCGTCAATTGGAATGACATCATCAGCACATGGTGCTTTGATATTCCTCAACGTGCTATAATCCAAAGTTGCAAATGGCTTTGGAAACAATGCCTTGACAAAGGCTATTCTCATTGCCAAATTATACTCTCGTTTGCCTATGCGCTCAGCAATATTCCATACAAAATGACGAAGCGGAATGTTCTCTACGTTTACCTTGAAGCGGTTGATTGCTGTCGGTACATAGTTGCAATCGTCCAACCACTTTCTGATTTCCTCAACAAGAATGTTCACATCTTCCTCATACAGGAAACGTGACATGGTGCGGTGGCTGTAATTAAGAATGGCTTTCGTTCTTCTTGCCTTTTCTTTTTGCACCTCTTTCTCTTGTGCTTCAATGCATTTGGCATAGTCATCATGGGTGTACTGTACAGGCTCAACTCGTGGTGTGCTTAGTTCCGACAAGTTTTCTCCTACAACAGGTAAAGAACTATGGTTCTTGGACGTTCCATTACCCTTAGCCATTACCAGTTCATAAGGGCAATTAACCATAGAAAGAAACATCGCCCAAAGAAAGACATTGCTTCCTGTAAAAGTTATTGACTCGACAAATAGACTCTGATGAAAGTCATTGCCTACATACATCGCCACCATAAGGGAAATGGCGAGAATTGCTGTACCAGTACAAGCATAGATGGTACAATCTGAAGTTGTTTTGTTTACTCTCATTATTTTATTCGTTTTATTATTGTTTGTTCAAATTTCTCTACAAAGTTAGATGCGAAAGCATATAAAATCAGAATACATTTTCTCTGACGCTCAATCTTTTACGCTTTATTAGCGTTCTAATATGACTTCATACTCTGAATCATACTTAAAACTGCTCGTTAGTGTCAGTTGTCATTGATTGTCGGGTGCAAAGATAAGGGTGGAGAAACAAGATATTTGCAGTAATGCCCCAATATCAATAGATTTTAGGGGGTATTTATCGGATTGGTTCTATCCACAACAGTTAATAGAACCAACAAAACGAAAAAAAGGACTGCAGGAATACTATTTTCCCAACAGTCCTCAATAAGTGAAAATCGTGCGATTGTTATTTCTTCAGCGTAATGCAACCAACCGAAGCACGTTTCTGAGCATCCGAAATCTTGGCATAAACCTCGGTTGTCGCTACATTCTTGTGACCGAGATAACGCTGCACTACCGCTATGCTTGTACCTGCATCGAGCTGGAGACATGCAAAGCTGTGTCGTGTGCAATGGTAGGTTATATGCTTGGTTATCCCTGCATCTTTCAGCCAATTCTTCAGCGGTGCCTGTGTCATGGAATCCTTGAAGTCGGGGAATACCTTGCCACGTTTCTCTGGTGAGTAGCCTATCAATTCCAAGGCTTCCTCGCTGATGGGGTTATGAACGATGTCCTTTGTTTTCTGCATTCTTGTGGTAACATACATCACGCCATCGCTGCCGTATGGCTGTATCTCCTCCCAAGTGAGTTTCTTGATGTCACTCTTTCTCAAAGCCGTAAGACAGGAGAACAAGAATGCTCGCTTCAATGCAGGGGCGGAGCAAGGTGTGGATGCCAAACGGATAACCTCGTCTTGTGAAAGATGTTCCTTGTCTGTCGGGATGGTCTCGACGCGTTCCAAAAAGCCGTTAGGGTTCTCCTTTATCTTGCGGTCACGGTAGGCGGTATGGATAGAAGCACGGAACGTTGACCAGTAATTGGCTGCTGAATTGATATGCAACTTTCTATTCTTGTGCAGCCCTTGTGGTGCTGTCAGCAGATATTCACGGAACCTGTTGCATAAGTCCACGTTTATCTCCCCGAAAGTACACTTGCCTTGTGTGAAGGTGCGGAAGTGCATGTATACGTGTACCCACTTGGAGTTTTTCTTGTCTGCCAACTTCTTGAAGTAGGCAAGAAAATCGCCCTTCATCTTCTCCTTGTCAAAGAAATCGTATCGCTCATTGACGATAGACTCGAAGCGACGGCAGCGTATCGCCTCTGCCCTTGCTGCAAGATTGAGGTTGTACTTCTGTTCCATCGGGTTCTTCGGCTTGGCATAGATATAAATGCCCAGTGACTCATGGCGGATGACCTTCATAGTACTCTCGTCACGGTAGCCAGGATAATAGTCAAGGTAATAGGACAGCATACGTCCGTCCTTGATTTTGCGTGTACGCAATGATACTGTCTTGCAAATATTGCCCATAGTTGTATTGAATTATTGATGATTATTCGTGGTGAAGTGTCTCTTCACGGCTGCAAAATAACAGAATGATGCCTCCGTGACTCCCATTATTTACAGTAATTGATGGATAATGATGAAATCATTTGAAGTCACAGCCCTTTCTGCCATTGCTCGCTCCACATCCGTCTTCAAAAGCAGGTTCTTTACACCGACTTTCACCTTGCCGATATGATGTACTTTCACGATATGGCAGATGTTGGCACTCGTCAGACCATACAACTGCTGCACTTGTTCGGTGGTATAATAGTTGTCATCACTCATGAGGTCAGTCCTGCGAAGTTCTTCAAGATGCTCTTTGGAATAATAGGTACATCCATACTCTCGTTTGGTCGGTATCTTATGACGATAGGCGTATGCTCGGAGTGCAGTCTTACTCATGCCAAAAACTTCTTCCACTTCATCTGCTGTTACCCATTCCGTAATACAGTTTATGTCAACGGCTGTTCCGAAGAACTCGTCTATATGTCGCTTGCTGTAATAGTTCTTGCCAGCGATACGACACATCGGTATATGGTTACGCTTTGCGGAAGTATAAAGCCAAGACTTCTTGACCTTATAAAGAGACATCACCTCCTCACCAGAATAATAGTCGAGCACCTCATTCTCCTCTTTCCCTTTATTCGGTTCTTGCTTTTCTGATTTCTTTG
>CAVKNU010000344.1:1731-6044 GCA_963657465.1 Lachnospiraceae bacterium | reverse complement strand
TCAACTTGATTCGTAATATCGCAATCTCGTGTACCTCCTTTCCGTCAGCAATATGCAGATTGCTAGGTGCTAACTTATAGAGCCAAACAATCTGTTCTATGCATTCCACGAACAATGATTTCATGCGGGCGTTTGCCTCAAGGTGGCTGTAGAAAGCCGCCTTGGGCATCACCCTGTCATATATGGTAAATGCTGGAAAGTTCAAAAGATTCTCACTCATCACTTTATGATTAAAAATGTTATCAACTCAAAGTCGTCCAGTCCCTTGATCTCCCCTTGTAGTGCAGTGGTCTCGCCAAGGGAGAAGAAGCTGTCGATGTCACTTTCTTCCTTGATTCTTACGATGCTGTCGATGGCTTGCTGCAACAGTTCGCTGTAATGCGTCATGTTTCTGCCGTCGTTGGTCTCTCTGTTCAGCGAGGCACAAAGATTGCGGTCGTAATCCTTCTTGTCCTTGCAAAGCAAGCGCATGGTGTCGAGCAACTTCTTTGGATGTAGGTGGTCGCAAATTACCTCGCCGTCATCCGTTAGGTAGACCATATAGAATGGGTGCAACAAGTTCTTCTTGTCGATGTTCACCGCATTGTTGCGATTCTTTAGGATAAAGATGACACCAGGCTTGATGTCGCCCTTGGCTTCTGCCACGGCACTCATGCCAAAAGGTGCATGCTCGATGTCGGGATGCGCCTTGATATAGGATAGGAGGTCGAGTCGGAACTCGTTCAGCCCCAAGTCCATGATGTTGATGCCTGTGTCCATGTCCTCGATGTCCACCACCTCGTCTTGCAGACGCTTCAGTTGGTTCCTGCGATATTCTAAGTCTCCCTTCTCGTTGTCGCTCAGTAGGTTGTCATCGCCTGTACTCGTCAAGACCGTTGCTTTCATACGACTTTCCACCCTGCCTTTCAACTTGATGTAGTCGTCCAGTTCCATATCGGGCCAATAGTTCACCAGCTGTATGACTTTGTTCTTGCTGCCGATACGGTCGATACGGCCGAAACGCTGGATGATGCGTACAGGGTTCCAATGGATGTCGTAGTTGATGAGGAAGTCGCAGTCTTGCAGGTTCTGTCCTTCCGATATGCAGTCGGTGGCGATGAGCACGTCGATGTTTTCGTTGAGCCACGGCTTCTTGGCAAAGTCTTTGCCAGAGAAGATGGCAGCCTTGTCCTTTGAGATAGGAGAGAAGAAGGTGAGCACGTTATTGAAGGTACATTCGAACTTCGGGATGGTGCATTTGCCCTCTGTGCTACCCGTGATGAGCGCCACGTTCAGCCCACAGTCTTCCTTGATGCGTTGGGCGAGTGTCTTGTAGAGATAGTCGGCGGTATCGGCGAAGGCAGTGAAGATGAGCACTTTCTTGTTGTCCTCGTTGATAGGATTTGCGAACTTCTCTTTCAGGTCGGCTATCAGCATCTGTAGCTTGCTGTCGTGTTCTGGCGTGATGTCGCTCAGCATCAGCAGTAGCATTTTCAGTTCTTCCTGGTCTTCCGCCAAGTCTCTTCGCCAACTGACATAGTCCATGTCCGCCAAACTAATCTTCGACTTCTTCGTGGCGAATGGGGCTGCGTCTTCACCCTCCAAGTCTTCGGTAAAGGCAGACATATCTACGGATATTTTTGCTTCTGCATCCTTCGTCCTGTCCATACATGTTTGGGAGGCTGTTTCTTCTTCATAATCATCTATCAGCGCAATCGTCTCGGTGATGTATTCATTGATGCGCTGCAAGGTGAGTCGGAAGGAGTTGACGCTGCTCTCCAGTCGTTTCAGCAAGTTGGTTGCCATCAGTTTGCGGAGTCCTTTCTCTCGTCCGTCAATGGACAGACCTTCTCCCTCATAGTCGATGGCGTAGCTGCCCTTGGCACTATCGTGCAGGTAGAGCGATGGGGTATAGACAGAGAGGTTGAGGTTATCCAGCTCGGTGGCGATGTCCTTGAAGTTGATGGCATTGCTGATGTCAGTCAACTGAGGGCGACGAGAGATAGGTGCCAACCGATGAGGAAACTCGCCGATGGCTGATGTGTCGTAATATCTCATGATATGGCTGCGAGAACGAGCGATGGTGACGGCATCAAGCAACTGAAAGAAATCATAGTTCAAGTCGTTCAAGAGTCTTTCTGTCGTGCGCTCTTCCGTTGGCAGTTTAGCCCAATGGTTATATGCCTTCTGTGCATTCTTGAAGATGTCGTCCACACTCTTGCCCAAGTCCAAAGCCTCGTCGAAGACGGCACTCCTTCCCTCGTAAGCCAACTGCAATTGGTTCTTTAGGTCGCCAAAACGATTGTTGACAGGAGTGGCTGAGAGCATCAATACCTTGGTTTTCACACCAGCCCTTATCACCTTCCTCATCAGTTTCTGGTATCGGTTCTCTTTCTTGCCAGTCTTCATCTTCTTGAGTGTATCGACTGCCTCTTCGTCCTCGAAAGGGTCATCTTCCATAGCTTCTTCCAAATCCACGTTTCCGCCATTTCTGAAGTTATGGCTCTCGTCGATGACCACCAGGTCGTAGTTGCCCCAGTTGATATGGCTCAGGTCGATACCATTGGAGGTACCGTGCTCCCTCGAAAGGTCGGTATGGAAGAGGATGTCGTAGCGCAGACGGTCGCCAGCTATCGGGTTGTTCTTGTAGTTGGAACGGAACGTAACCCAGTTCTCGTTCAGTTTCTTGGGACATAATACGAGCACGCTCTTGTTTCTGTTCTCGTAATACTTGATGACTGCAAGAGCCGTGAAGGTCTTGCCCAATCCTACGCTGTCAGCGAGTATGCAACCATTGTATTTCTCCAACTTGTTGATGATGGCAAGGGCAGCATCTCGCTGAAAGTTGTAGAGCTTGTTCCAGATGAGGCTTGTCTTGAATCCTGTGCGCTCGTTCGGCAAAACATCCTCCGATATGTCCTCCAAAAACTCATGGAAGATGTTGTAGAGGGCGATGAAGTAGATGTATTCGGGCGCATTCTCCTGGTACACGGTCTCGATGTATTCCAAAACCTTGGCTGTTACGTCCTTGAACTTCTCGTCATTCTCCCATTGTTGGTTGAAGATATTCAAGTAAGCTTCGGCGGTAGGAGAGGACAGCACATTTATCATCGTATAGACATCATCTCCTTTCTCTATTCCGAGTTGGGAAGTGCTAAAGTCTTTGATGGGGAGATACACGTGCTGCGATTCATCCGATAGATGCAGGAATCCGCCCATTCCCTCTTGCGAGGAATTAGACTTGAACTTTACCTTCTTCCTAATCCAAGCGGCGCATTCCTTGGCGATGGCTTTCTGCGACAGTTGGTTGCGGAGCTTGATTTCAAACTCCGTACCATAAAGGTTGCGCTCACGGTTGAGCTTTGGGATGTAAAACTCGCGTTTCTCTTTCTTCGTCTTGTCGGATACAAACGTAGGCGAGGTGAAGATGAAGCGCAGTTCCTCCACCTTGCCAAGCTCCTTCTTCAATGCCTCGAAAGCATAGATGGAAAAGGAGGCGGCTGCTATGGATATGCGGCTCTTGGTGGATAATCTCGCCTTGAGATTATCCACCAGTCGCTCACTCGTATTGTTTATCAGTTTCGGAAGTTCCATGTCCTACAACTTAACATTTAACACTTAACATTTAACATTGAAGAATTTTACTTCACCCATTCCATCAAGTCATCATAGTTCGTGACCTTGTGGTAATAGATGCCTGAGCCTGAAAGCTGTTGGAAAAGTTTGTCGGCACAGGCTATCTTACCTTTCTCTATCTCTCGGATGTCGAGGCTCGACATGCTGCCCTTGGTCTCGGCTACGAAGTAGATGTGCTTCACCGTGCCCTCCTTGAAGGCGATAGCCCAGTCTGGCGAGTAGTTGCCCACAGGGGTAGGGATGTGGAAACCCTTTGGCAACTTGGCATAGACGGCTACATCCGTAGAGGTGTCGAGGTCTTCTACGAATTTGCGCTCCACACTCTTCTCGGCTGTGCCATCCGTGAAGACATAGTCCACGATGCTCTTCTTGCCAGGGAAAGCCTTGTCAAAGGTAGTATGCTTCTCCTCGGTGAAGATGGCGGAATCATAACTGCCCTCTATCTCGTTGTAACTGATATGGTCCACGATGATGGTAGCCTTTTGCTCCAAGATGAGGCGGCTCACTCGCTGCATAAACTCCTCTGGGTTCGCCTGATACATGGCAAACTTGCTTGGCATGATATTACTCAGTATCTTGGCAATCGTAAGACGGGTCAACTTGGTGTTGGCAGCAATCTTACCCAAGAGGTCATACTTCACGGTGCTTGCCACATCGGTTTGCAATTCGTCGTGTTGCATTTCCTCTTGCACCATCAT
>CAVKNU010000344.1:0-1406 GCA_963657465.1 Lachnospiraceae bacterium | reverse complement strand
TGAAGCTCGGTAGGCAGTGGGGCGAGGGTATTGTTGGCTGAGGCTGTGCGATAGTCCTCCGTCACATGGTCGGCATCGTCGATGTAGTCGTTCTTGGCGAGATACTTGTATATCTGCTTGGCTTCTACGGTTGTGATGCTATGTCGGCTACCATCCTCGATAGTAAAGGTCTTGCCCTCGAAATAGTCAATGTCGGCAACCTTCGGACGGTCGTAAAGGTCTTCGCTGATGTTCTTCTGCAAGTCTTTTACGAAGTCGGCGTAACCCTCTGATGCAATGACGGTAAGACGGTTTATCTGATGTACTTGTTCACCCAACGTATCGCTGTCTTGTCTTACACCCTTGTTATCCACACAGAGGCGCAAGCCACGTCCCACCTCCTGTCGCTTTTGCGAGATGCTGTTGGCTTGGCGAAGCGAACAAATCTGGAAGATGTTCGGATTGTCCCATCCTTCTCGCAAGGCGGAGTGGGAGAAGATGAAGCGCACGGGCGAGTAGCTTGGGTCGAGACTCAAGAGTCTCTCCTTGTCTTTCATGATGAGGTCGTAGGCTGATACATCGTCGCTGCCTTCTCCCTTCTTGTCGCCACTGTCCTTCACTCGCTTGGTCTTTGGGTCAATAGAAAAGTAACCCTCATGGGTCTTGCCCACAGGGATGCAAGCGAGATACTGCATATACGCTGGGTCGTACATGTTCTGGTTCTCGTTCAGCTCGGCACGATACTCCTGCTCGAATATCTCGCCATAGCGACCGAGCAGGGTATTTCCTTCGTCGTCATACTGGCGGTACTTAGCCACCTCGTCGATGAAGAAGAGCGAGAGGCACTTGATGCCACGATGGAAGAGGGCGCTCTCCTTGCGGAAGTGTGCCTTGATGGTTTCCCTTATCTGGATGCGAGCCTTGTGGTCGGCGGTTACGTTGCCGATGACTTCCTTCAGCTGTAGGCTCACGCCGTTGCCAAATTTTACCATGCTCATGCTAGGGTGGAGGGAATCCACGATGATGTCGGTGATGAGGTAGCCACGGTATTGCTCCATGCCGCCCGACTCGCTGAAAAGGTCGTCACCTTCGCCCAATTTCTTGTAGATGCGCTTGATGGTGCCTGTGCCTTTGCTCTGTTGCTCTATCTCCAGGCGTACCAAAGGAGCCTTGTCCTTGGAGAGCAGCAACTCGGCAAAGTAGATGTAACTGTCCGTTCCCTTCAGGTTCTTCAGCTCGAAACCTACCACCTCTATCTTCTTGACCAGCTTGTGGTTGTAGGCATCGAGGGCATCAAGCACGTACACCGTGTTATGGTGCTCCTTGTGGGTAGCGGAGTAGTTGAGCGTGAAGAGCGGATTGAAGGCTTTGAGGGCTGTCTGTGTGGCTGCGCCTCCCATCTTCTGTGGCTCGTCGAGGATGATGAT
>CAVKNU010000343.1:0-6128 GCA_963657465.1 Lachnospiraceae bacterium | reverse complement strand
ATTTCGGTTGCAAAGGTAATGCAAAAGGGCGAAAAAGGCATAAAACAAATGAAGATTCAATTGTTACATTTGTTGAATTATCCCCGAAAAGCCCTTTATTTATGGGCTTTTCGGGGATAAGGGGTATAAAATGTTTCATTGATAGGATATGTTACCCTTACCTTCTTTCATTCTTCGATATTCCGTAGGTGAGACTCCCAAATGTGCCTTCACGAACTTACCAAAGAATGAGAGGTTGGGAAAATCGAGGTAGTTGGCTATTTCCTTGATGCTCATGTCTGAGTGTGACAATAGTCGTTCTACATCCTGCACCACATAATCCACAATCCACTCGTATGCCGTCTTGCCACTGTTCTCCTTACACACGTTGGATAAGTATTTACTGGTAACACAAAGTTGCTTACTATAAAATTCCGCTTTTCTAGGCTTAACCTCCAGCGAGGTGAGCATCTCGATGAACTGTTTGAAGAGCAAGCTCCCCCTGGATACAGGAAGCGATTTTCGTTGGGGAGCAGCTTGCTCTATGATGCTCAGCAGACAGAACAAGAACGAGTTGACCAAGTTGCCAACGATGAATTGCTTGTATTTCACGGTGTCTTTCAGTAACTGTTCTGAAAGCAAGGCGTGATATTTCTCAAAAGTCTTCATGCTCGAATCATCTATATGGATGATAGGCTTGTACTTCAGATAAAAGGACAAATCGACCACCTCGCTGATATGAAGCACTCGATGTGCCCTCTCTGCAGAGATGCACACTGCTTTTGCCGTGAAGTCGATGCTGAACATACAGTCGTTCATGATGGTATTGGGTTGGCAGATGAGGATGTCGTTAGATGAGGCAGTGGAGTGTTCATTGTTTGCTTTAATGTCCAAGCGTCCAGACTTCACCACGACGATGAGCAGGAAGTCAACCTTGATAGTCTGCAACTTGGAGAAATTGCGTAGGTCGTCCACGATGACGATGTCGCTGTCAGCATAACCGATTCCTTCGTCATCTGCCAATTGCCCGATGTCCGTTGTGCTTATTTGCTTTGAATTTACCATAACCATTGTCTTGTTTTTGTGGCAAAGATAGCAATAATTCGGCAGAAAGGATAGCTTAAAGGGTAGAATTATTGGTCTATTGTGGAACTTCTTCCACATTAGAACCTTTACCATACTGATTAGAACACAAGACAGTGTTCTAATTGTTGTATTTTTGCCATCGAATTATATAACATCATACTATAAACGATGAAGAAAATAAGATTATTATTGGGTATCTTGGCACTTACCTTTGCCAATGCCAACGCCGCAGGTAACAGACTGCCACTCGATTCGCTGAGGGTATGGGCGGTAAGGAACAACAAGGCTCTTCTGATGGCTGGACAGAAGAAGATTGCCGCCCACTACACCCACCAGTCTGCCACCACCAATTTCCTGCCCAAGGTATCAGCCTCTGGTGGATATATGTACACCAGCAGGGAGTTGTCATTGCTCAGCGATGAGCAGAAACAAGGCTTATCGAATATCGGAACCACTCTTTCTGCCGTGGCACCCAACCTTGCTCCAATGAGCACACAAATCAACTCGGTGGGGCAAGGTCTGGTGGATGCCTTACATACTGACACAAGAAACGCTGGTATAGTAGCAGTAACGCTTACGCAACCTCTCTATATGGGAGGAAAAATCAGGGCATACAACAAGATTACCCAGTATGCCGAACAAGCTGCCGAGACCTTGTACGACAAGAACTTGCAAGATATTATTGTGGAAGTGGACGAGGCTTACTGGAACTTGGTGGCACTGCACAGTAAAAAGGAACTTGCCGAAGGCTATAAGAAACTGGTTGACAAACTGGAGCAGGATGTGGAAATGCTCGTGAAAGAAGGTATGGCGACAAAGGCTGATTTGCTGAGCGTAAAAGTGAAGGTGAACGAGGCTGGTGTTTCGCTCATCCAAATAAACAATGGCATTGAGCTGTCGAAGATGAACCTCTGTCGAATCTGTGGACTTGACATGAACGAGCATTTTGAGATAGAAGATGACATCACGGAGAATGATGCACCTTCCACCGCCGATAACTTGGTGCAACAGGCAGAGAACAACCGAAAAGAACTACAGGCTCTCCGTTTGCAAAACAAGATTTATGATGAGAAAATCAAGCTGGCTCGTGCTGAATACCTGCCTAAGTTGGTTTTGATGGGCGGCTATATGGCCAGCAACCCATCCGTATTCAATAGTTTCGAGCGAAAGATGAAAGGTATGTGGAATGTTGGCATCACCCTGAATGTTCCCCTATTGACATGGGGCGACCGTTCCTATAAGGTGAAAACCGCCAAGGCTGAAGCTTGTATGCACCGATATGAGACGGAGGAAGCAAAGGAGAAAATAGAATTGCAAGTGAACCAATGTCGGCAGAAGTTGCAGGAGAGTCATGAGCGATACCAAGCCACGCAACGCAGTCTTGACGAGGCAGAAGAGAACCTGCGCTATGCCAACCATGGCATGAAGGAGGGAGTGATTACATTGAGCAATGTGATGGAGGCACAGACCGCATGGTTGAAGGCAAAGTCAGAATGGGTCAATGCGCAGGTGGATATTCGCCTCGCCAACCTTTATCTCCGAAAAGCCATCGGCTCAGTTGATACAGACATAAAAGTAAAATCTAAATAAAATACATACAGATGAAAAAGAATAGAACATTTACCAGCATATTGGTAATGGCATTGGTTCTCATTGCCACAATCATAGTTGTCATCATGGCAGGTTTGTTTCGCACCACCAAAGAGGAAACGCTCGAAGGTCAGGCAGAGACCACCGATTATCGCCTCTCGTCAAAAGTGCCATCACGTGTGCTTGAGATAAAGGTAAAGGAGGGTGATTTCGTTCACCGTGGCGATACGTTAGTCGTACTTGAAGCCCCAGATGTGGAAGCCAAGCTTTCACAGGCTAATGCAGCCTATGATGCTGCCAGGGCGATGGAAGACAAAGTAAACAGTGGCACTCGCCAAGAGGACATACAGGCGGCATACGAAATGTGGCAGAAGTCGAAGGCTGCTGTGGCGGTGACGGAGAAAACCTACCACCGAGTACAGCGTCTCTTCGATAGTGGTGTTATGGCAGAACAGAAACGTGATGAAGCCAAGGCGCAGTTTGATGCTGCCGTCGCCACAGAGAAAGCAGCCAAAGCTAAGTATGACATGGCTGTGAATGGTGCTCGTGCAGAGGACAAGAGTGTGGCACAAGCTCAAGCCAACCGCGCAAAAGGAGCCATAGCCGAGGTGAACTCGTATATCCGTGAGACTGTGCTTACCGCCACGGCAGACGGACAGGTAACGGAGATATTCCCTGAGGTGGGGGAACTTGTGGGCACTGGTGCCCCTATCATGAACGTTTCTGTGGTGAGCGATGTGTGGTTTACCTTCAATATCCGTGAAGATAAGCTGAAGGGTTATGCCATCGGAACGAAGTGTTTGGTGTATGTGCCAGCCATCGACCAGACGATACCTGTGCGCATTACCTTGATGAAGGATATAGGGTCCTTTGCCGTGTGGAAAGCCACCAAGGCTCTCGATGGCCTCGACCTAAAAACCTTTGAGGTGCAGGCTCATCCATTGAAACCTGTCAGCGGTATCATGTCGGGCATGTCGGCAGAAATCAAGAAAACTGCCACCCCAGATTAAGGCAAACCAATCAAGAAAATATAAATCATCATGCAATGAACATCATACATAATACCATCGGAAGGATTGCCATGATAGGCAAAAGGGAACTGAGAATGTACTCACATCGCCCACTGTTCCTTTTCTGCATGATCATTGCGCCTGTATTGTGCCTTGTCTTCCTCACCTCGCTGATGAGCGACGGTCTGCCCACCAAGATGCCAGCGGCAATGGTCGATGAGGACGACACACATATCACGCATACCATCACCCGAACACTCGGAGCAATGGAGGGGGTGGAGATTGTTCGCCACTACGCCACGTTCGGTGAGGCAAGGGAGGCGATGCAGAGGGGTGAAATCTATGCCTTCTTCTACCTGCCCAAAAAGACCACGGAGAAGGCTCTCGCCAATCGTCAACCTCGCATCTCATTCTATACCAACGAGTGCTATTATGTGCCAGGCAACCTGCTAATGAGGGACATGCGCTTCGCATCCGAGTTGACTGGGTTAGCCCTGACCCGTGAGTCGCTCTATGCCCACGGCCTCAACGAGCGTCAAGCTATGGGCATCATACAACCCATCAAGATAGAGACGCATCCGCTCAACAATCCATACCTTGATTATTCCGTATATCTCAACAACATGCTCATCCCAGGCATCTTCATACTCCTGGTGATGCTATCGGCGGCTTATACCATCGGCATAGAATGGAAGCGCAATACCCAGCTTGTGCTCTACCGGCTTTCAGGCAAGAATCCATTTGTCGCCCTCGTGGGCAAGTTGTTACCGCAAACCTTGGTATTCTGGCTCATAGCCATCCTCTATGCCGTCTATTTCTATCGGTATCTGCAATTTCCGTGCAATAGTGGCATCGTCCCGATGATGCTTGTCGGAATGCTCACCGTGCTCGGTGCTCAAGGTTTTGCCGCCTTCCTCTTCGGTGTATGCGGTCAGATGCGTCTCTCCATGTGTCTTTGTTCGCTTTGGGGCATATTGTCGTTCTCGTTGGCTGGTTTCACCTATCCTGTTACGGCGATGAATAGCATCTTGCAAAAGCTCTCCGTGCTTTTCCCTCTGCGCCATTACTATCTGTTGTATGTCAATCAGGCGCTCAATGGCTACAGCATCACCTATGCTTGGCAGAGCGTGTTGGCATTGGCAATATTCGCCTTCCTGCCTTTGGTTACGCTTCGCCATTACCACAGTTTGTTCATCAACCACAAATACATACCATAATATGTATCATAACAAATCAACCATAAACATATACCATCATGAAAAGAACGATAGTAAACATCCTGCAAATCTGGATGACGGAACTGAGTGAAATCATACGCGACAAGGGTATTCTCATATTCATCATCTTCGTGCCCTTGTGCTATCCTTTGCTCTATTCCTTCGTCTATACCAATGAGGTGGTGCGTGAGGTTCCCTTTGCGGTAATCGACGATGCCAACTGTGCGCAGAGCCGTGAGTTCATACGCAAGATGGATGCCACACCCGACGCCAAGTTGGTGGCACACTGCAATGACGTGCCTGAGGCTCGCCAACTGCTTATGGAAAGGAAAATATATGGAGTGCTGCGCATCCCCAAGTCGTTCAACCATGACTTGTGGAGGGGCGAACAGACTACCGTGGGACTCTATTGCGACATGAGTTCCTTGCTCTATTACAAGGCATTGCTTCTTGCTGCCAACAATGTGTCGCTCGACATGAACCGTGACATCAAGGTAGAAGAGCATCTTCATCCTACAACCCGAGAGGACGAGAAGATTTCTCGTATGCCGATAGAGTATGATTATGTGAGTCTCTTCAATTCGCAAAGTGGCTTTGCAGCCTTCCTCATCCCTCCAGTTCTGATGCTCATCATCCAGCAAACGCTGTTTTTGGGCATAGGTATGTCGATGGGCAACCAGAGGGAGAAGTGCATCGCCAATCTCTTGCCCAAACGCAAGTGGTATCGTCGGCCTATTGACATTGTGATGGGTAAGGCCATTTTCTATTTTGTGATTTATCTGCTGATGGCAATATACATGTATGTGGCAGTAACCCATTGGTTCTCGCTTCCTGCCCTTGGCGACTATTTCGTGTTCTTGCGCTTTATCGTGCCATACATTCTTGCGTGTATTTTCATGGCGATGACGCTGTCAGTATTGGTATATCGTAGGGAGGATTGCATCATGCTTTTCGTATTCCTTTCCGTACCATTGCTTTTCATGTCGGGCATATCATGGCCAGGTTCAGAGATACCTCAGTTTTGGAAATATGTGTCTTGGTTGTTTCCTTCCACCTTTGGCATGAATGGTTATCTGCGCATCATGGGCACGGGTGCTTCTTTAGCGGAAGTGCATCATGAATATGTAGGATTGTGGTGTCAGGTATTAGTTTACGCCACATTGGCATGTTTGATGTATCGACTTCGGCTGAAGTCCATCATTAGGAGATTGTCCTTGGAGGCAACAAGAAAGTCCATTAAGAAATA
>CAVKNU010000342.1:0-6250 GCA_963657465.1 Lachnospiraceae bacterium | reverse complement strand
AATGGCGGCGGCTGTCATATATTCGCCCTCGTTTGGGTCGTTTGTAGGCTCAAAATTTATATTGCGTATTCCGCTTTTTTTGAGATAAAAACAGTAACTTTGCAGTATAATATTGTAGAAACATACATAAAAACAATGGCCTCAAAACTCAATCGCATAAAAACAGCCTTGGTAGACAACGGCAAAACCAACAAGTGGCTTGCTGAGCAGTTGGGCAAGGAGCCTGCAACGGTAAGCAAATGGTGCACGAATGCATGTCAGCCGTCATTGGAAACACTCATGCAGATAGCCAAACTGCTGGACGTGCAAGTTGACGAACTGCTCAGATTTGACGAGCTGCCAAAGATAGAGAAAGAAAAGGAGTAATAAGCATTTCAAGATGACTACAAAACATTCCATATATATAGGTGCTTCGCAGCACATGATTTTGACTGAAGACAACTCAATAGATTTAGTTGTGACTTCTCCACCATATCCAATGATTGAGATGTGGGACGAGATTCTGTCTAAACAAAACGTCGAGATTGCTGAAAATCTTGACACTAACCCAGAAGTAGCATTTGAACTAATGCACTCTGAATTAGATAAAGTCTGGCGAGAATGTTTCCGTGTGTTGAAAACTGGTGGTTTCCTTTGTATAAATATAGGTGACGCGACACGCACGATAAATGGAAATTTCACCTTGTATAATAACCATAGCCGCATATCAAAGGCTTGTATTGACATGGGATTTGTCGGACTTCCTAATATCATTTGGCGCAAACAGACTAATGCACCCAATAAATTCATGGGTAGTGGAATGTTGCCATGTGGTGCTTATGTCACACTTGAACATGAATGGATATTAATATTCCGTAAGGGTGGCAAACGGGAGTTCAAGAAAGCTGACGCAAAGTTGAGCCGCATGAAAAGTTCTTTCTTTTGGGAAGAACGTAATGTGTGGTTCTCTGACATATGGGACATCAAGGGAACAAAGCAGAAAATGCGTAAAAACACCTCTCGCAAGCGTAGTGCGGCTTACCCTTTTGAAGTGCCTTATCGACTGATAAATATGTTCTCGCAAAAAGACGACATGGTAATGGATCCTTTCTTGGGCACAGGTACAACCATGCAAGCAGCCATGTTGTTGGGGCGCAATAGTTGTGGCTACGAGATAGACCCTAAGTTTGAAAGTGTTATACGCGACGGCATAGGCGAGTTGGATATAGACATGTGCAATAATCTCATAAAAAACCGCTTTGACACGCACAAGGAATTTATCGCGAAGAGAAAATCCGAAGGTAAAGAAATCAAGCATTTCAATGATACCTTGAACTGCGAGGTTATGACGAGCCAAGAAAAGGAAATCGAACTGAATTATCTTGAAGGTATCGATGAAGATAATGTAACAGGTAAATATACCGTAACCTACGAGAACCATTCTGACTTGACGGTTCTTCCATTCATGCGAACGTTTTTCAAAAAAGCAAAATAAACAAATGGGTACAAAGCATATCCTCATAAATGGCGACTGCCGCAATATGTCATTGGTTCCAGATGAATCGGTGCAACTTATTGTGACTTCGCCGCCTTATTGGCAGTTAAAAGATTATGGAATTGATGCACAAATAGGGTTTAATGACTCTTATGAGGAATATGTAAACCACTTGAATATGGTGTGGAGCGAGTGCTTCCGTGTGTTGGAAAAGGGATGCCGCTTGTGTGTCAATATAGGCGACCAGTTCGCGCGGTCGGCTTATTATGGCAGGTATAAGGTAATGCCAATCCATTCTGAAATAATAAGATTTTGTGAAGCCATAGGATTCGACTATATGGGAAGTATCATATGGCAAAAGCCTACTTCCATGCATACAACTGGTGGTGGAAAAGTTATGGGCAGTTTCCCTTATCCACGTGGAGGCATAGTAAAGATGGACTATGAGAACATTCTCTTGTTCAAGAAATTAGGAAAGGCTACACCTGTATCAAGGGACATGATGGAGAAGTCGAAACTTACAATGGAAGAATGGAATGAGTATTTCTGCTCACACTGGACATTTGAGGGCGCTCGCCAAAACAAACATATTGCGGTATTTCCTGAAGAACTGCCCAAACGTTTAATCAAAATGTTTTCATTTATAGGAGATACTGTGCTTGACCCATTTATGGGTAGCGGAACCACGGCGTTGGCAGCATGCAATTTGGAAAGGAATTCTGTGGGATATGAAATCAATAAAAACTTTCGATTGTTCTACGACGAAAAGGTTGTGCGTATCAATAAAAACGTGAATAATACCTTTGATATGGTGGAAGATACAGCCGTAATTGAATTGAACCATTTGTATAAAACTCTTCCATATAAATTTGTTGATGTCCTTAAATTGAATAAGTTGGTTGACGTGAGGGAAAATACTTATGGCAGTAAATTTGAGACAGACAAGTCTTGTTTGGAAAACAAGGGTGATTTATTTGATGCCATTACCTTGTGTAAACAAAAAGAAGAGCCGATGGTTTTGGTCAATCATGCACGTACAGAACTTCGGCAACTCATGATTCAAAAGGGCATTTGCTATTTACGTGCAGGAGACAGTAAAGGCTCTGTTTTGGTGCAGCCAGGATTTGAGCGCATGCAATATGTATTGTTGCATACAGCAGGTAATGCGGCACAATTATTCAAATTGAAAGCCAAAGGCAAGTTTCAAATTTGGAAGAAAGAAACATTAATAGAAAAAGGATTCAATCCTCACAGCTCGCCTTATTATGTAGTGTTGCATTTCGATAATCAGCATCCAATTAAGACAACAAACATACCAAACCTTAAAGAGGACAAAAACACATACAGGGCAAAAATAAAGCAGCTAAGTGAATTTGTATCGCCGATGTGATAAAGGACAGGCTCATGCGCCTGTCCTTTTATAATATATTACTGAAAATCAGTAGGATTGTATTCAATGCTGATGCCATCTTTCTTTTTGTCGTAATATACGATAGGAACATCTATTACTTCCGAGAGATGGGCTTCTAATTTATATGTAGTAGCCTTGATTTGTAAAGGCTTGTCGCCGATGAAACCGTCAATGCCTTTTGCTTCTTCCTCAGGATTGGCTTCTCTCCAATCCTTATACAACTGATTGGCTATTGCGGAAATTATGGCAGTCTGGAATTTCATGCCGCAATAAGTCTTGCCATACACAAGGTCTTTTACCCAATTTTCGACCATCTCTTTTGTGATTGCGTTGAATGCACTTTTCATGGTTTCGTACATAGTCCAGACCTTCTCTGTGGCATCATTTACAGCGTTGGGATAACGCTCTGTGTACCATTCAATCCATTCTTCTATACTTTTACCGTCAAATTCTTTTATTAGTTCGGACATCTGACCAACAACCTTTGGGCGTGTTCCACCAGCATTGCTGTTCACCAAATTTATAAATTGTGTGACATACTTAGGAAACTCATAGTGAGGCGCATTTGATAATGCTGCTACCTCATCATTTGAAATTTTCAACTTCTTCATGGGCCAATAGCAATATATTTTTGTTAAAATAAATCTTTTACATCAACTCCCAAACCATTTGCAATCTTGTAAATACAAATTAGAGATGGGTTGCGTTCTAATCTTTCCACCATACCGATGTAGGTACGGTGGAGCCCTGCCCTTTCTGCAAGTTTTTCTTGCGATATACCTTGCTCTTCTCTGAGAACACGCACTCTTTGGGCAAAATGCTCCAAATATTCTTTGTCTTCTTGCATACAAATGTATTTTAGTCTATTGTAGATAATATAATGATTTGTCAACATACAATTGTATGTCGTTTAAATTGTTAGTTCGATAAATCTTACATGTTTCCATGCGTTTAAGAATTATTTAGATATGTTGGTGTTATTTATACCGTCGTATTCTTGCGAGTAAAATTAGTATAAATAAGCTATTACAAGAACAGAAAAGCAACAACGCTTTCTTTTATTATGCGAAATATTACTATTTTTGCATTATGAACAACGAATTAGCGACATTGGGCAACATTCCGGTGAGCATGGCAACACTTGCTTCCCTTTATCCCGACATCAAAGCGGGAGGGCACAAGGTGCGCAGTCTGGAGCGGAAAGGCCTGCTTTTGAGAATCAAAAAGGGACTCTATGTTGTGTCGCCAGCGGTCACGCGGATGCCGCTTTCACCTGAGTTGATAGCGAATCATGTGTATGCACCCTCTTATGTGTCAATGCAGTCGGCACTGAGATACTACGGACTTATTCCAGAGGCAGTCTATAACATCCAGTCAATGACCATCAAGCACACAAGATGCTTTGACACCCCCTTGGGACGGTTCGATTACACATGTATGAGCCGTGAGGCCTTCCCCGTGGGCGTAACCATAGTCAATAAGCAGACATACTCCTTTTTGATGGCGACTCCTGAGAAGGCTCTGTGCGACCTCATCGCCAATTCGCCCAAGGTAAATCTGCGCTATCTGAAAGACGTGGAGCGTTTTCTCGGCGAAGACCTCCGCATGGATATGGACGATTTTCTTAAGATGGATGTCTCTATATTCGAACGGTATGCAGAAGTCGGCAAGAAAGCAACTTCTATTCAGACCCTCATAAAATACTTGAAGAGATGAACGACGAGAAGAATTACATAGCATCGTTTGACGAATATCTCCAGCAGGGAGAACCGTCAAAACAGGAGAGTGCTGCCAACTGGCAGACTGCCATTGGACTGCAGGCTGTGGACGGCTTGCAGCCTTCGGCGTATCTTCTCGAAGTGGCAGGGCGTAACATCGAGGGGGAGATAACACTCGAAGAAAGCCGTCAGCTCATTGACTCCTACTATCAGAGCAAAACATCTCGAACTCCCAAGGAAGAAGAGGAAGAGGAGGCCGACAAGGTTTCTGCCAATATCGCACGTATTCTGAAATCGCATACCTTTGCCTTCAACACCAACGGCTACATATCGCTCCACCGCCGTATCTTCGAGGGCGTGTTCAAGCACGCAGGAGAAGTCCGTACCTATGACATCTCCAAGCGTGAGTGGGTGCTCGAAGGCGACACGGTCAATTATCTCAACTGGGAAGACTTGCGCCGCGCTCTGGACTGGGACATAGACCAAGAGAAGAAATTTTCCTATCGAGGTTTGCCAGAGGATGAGAAGATAGAACATATCGCCAATTTCATCTCGGGTATTTGGCAGATACACGCCTTCCGTGAGGGCAATACCCGAACCACGGCAGTGTTCACCATACAGTATCTCCGTTCGCTTGGTTTCCATGTCGACAACCGTATGTTTGCCCTCCATTCATGGTATTTTCGCAATGCACTTGTAAGAGCTAACTACCGCAACGTACAGAAGGACATCGACTATACACCCCTATACCTTGTCCGTTTCTTCCGCAACCTGCTGCTTGGCGAGAAGTGGGACTTGAAAAGCCGCTACCTTCATATCAATGCCACAAAAGAGTGGGGGAGACAACCTAATCTGCAAATAGGAAATGGCGGTGTAAAAAGCAGTAATGGCGGTGTAAACGGTAGGACTGGCGGTGTAAACGCAGAAGAAATCTTGCAGAAAATGATAGCAGAGAATCCTGGATGTAATGCGCCTTCCTTGTCAAGATTACTGCAAAAGAGTCTGCGTACAATCCAACGTCAGTTGAAATCGCTTACGGACAAAGGTAAAATAGAGTTTCGCGGTGTACCAAAGACCGGTGGTTATTGGGCTATAGATTAACACCTATCATTTAAACAGTTATAGGTATAGAATACGATGACAATAAAGGAGACAACAAGTTGCTACACAATATGGTTGCCAAACTGCTACTTAACCAAGAAAGCAAGAAACGCTGGACTACATACACCATAAACAAAGAAAACACTTCAGAACAAGGAGGTGAGGTAAAGAGTGAGGTTAAAGGTGATACTCAAGGTGATACTCAAGGTCGAGACTTGGATGAATGGATAGAATATAAAGTAACCGAAAATCCTAAAATAACAACCGAAGAATTGGCTCATTTATCATCAAAAAGCATTATAACCATCAAGCGTCGTATCGCCAAAATGCCTCATATTGAGTATGTAGGTAGTGGCTATAGTGGCCATTGGGAGGTTAAGAAAAAGTAGATGAAGGATGACCTCGCCAGGTATGGTGCTGACGGCCCGGAGTTATTCTATTGCTATTTCAAGATAATTCTTCAAGACATTGGCAACCCTTAGTCGCTTGGCATATTCAGCCAATTGGCTCAGATTGCGGTTCGGCCTCTTCAGATAGCTACGTATC
>CAVKNU010000341.1:0-6568 GCA_963657465.1 Lachnospiraceae bacterium | reverse complement strand
TTATCCATCCTATCCCAACTCCCTTTCGCAGCATCATACATTCTAGCACCATGATCATACCAGTCCAAGCCAGAAGTATGGTCGAACTCCTTGCCAATGTACTTGCTCCTTTGCAATTCACTGTTATACGACAAGTCACCATATACGCCACCGAATGGATAGTAATGGTTTACTTGCTCGATGGTTCCATTCTCATTCACTACCATACGGATACTTCCAAGGTGGTCTTTCTCAAAATAGTGATAGGTGGGGTTGAGGTTGCTGTCGAACGAGCAATATCCTCCCTCAAACTGGTACTTGCTCAGCTTGCCATCCTCGAAGATGAAATCCCCGATGTAATCGGTAGTGTTGATAGTAAGTGCCTCATGGATGGTTCGCAGCTTATTACCACTTGCATCATAGACATACTTTGTTTTGAAACCGTTGTTAAAAGTAATGCTACTGAGGTTGTCCAGAATGTCATACTCGATTTTACTGATGCCCTTGTTAAGGTCTTTTGTCAAAGCCCCATTGGCATTGTAAAAGTATTCGGTATCCTCATCGGCTCCATCCTTGAAGTCGAACGAGCCATCATAGAGTAAACTCCCTGCCTTATCAGCAATGCTCTGTATCTGATTGCCATCGCATTGATAGGTCAAGTCATCAATGATTCCAAATGTCCCATTGTTTTTTTTGCCATATCTTTGCAAGCGTTCGATAGAGCCATTAGGAGAGTACTGAAGTATGTTCTCTGAATATCTGTCGTTGTTTTGGTTCATGTCTGTACCTTCGGCGTAAGATGACATGGTGAGTCTGTTCAGTCCGTCATACTCGAAGTCATATCCTCTAAGTACATTGTCGTAGGTGTTCTGCCATTGAATCCGACTGATGTTGCCATTGTAGCAAGGTGTTTCACTGCCACTTTCATATTTGAGAGTTTCCTTGAATTTGTCTGAAGAAATTGACACTAGCCAGTTGCGAATATTGTATGTATTCGTTACAGTCCCAGCATTGTCACTCCTCTTGACGGAAATTAACCTGCCAAAATCATCATAGCTGTAAGATGCAACATCCTTGTCGCCATTGCCAGCGTTCAACGTGACGCTCTCAATCTTGTCGTTGTATTTGTTGTAACGGTTCTTTTGAGTAATGCTCTTGTTGATTCCTCCTTTCTTGACTTGCGTCTCAATAGTCAGGGGATTCTTCGTGAAGGAATAAGTTGTCTTCTGACATAATAAGGCATCGTCGGGCATGGTCTGTCTAGTCTCAACCACCAATCCCTCTTGATTATGATAGATGGCAGACACAAGGAAATTACCATCAGTATCTCTGCTGATGGTTCCTGTGAGTGCTCCCTTGCCATAGCTTTCCTTGGTGTCGGATGATGTTGCAGCAAGGTTTTGTGACGTGCTTTGCTTGGCAAGTTGTCCATTCAAGAAATTATGGTCATCGTAATAATTAGCCAAGTATAACAAACCGTTCTTTAAGCCAAGATCATTCGTCGGTACATAGCCACTACTGAACAGTCCAGCACCAGCATTTTGATAAGCGGCTATGGATGAAGTGCATGAACTGTTGATGGCTGTAGTCGTTCCTTGAAGTACTTGGCGCATCATATTGTCGTACAGATAGAACATATATACCCCTTTCTTCCTCAACTCTCCATCCTGTGAGAACATGAGGTTGTCGGCATTGTCATACCACAGTTGCTGGTATTCACAGCTTGGTAGTTTTTTCCAAATACATCTGCCTCGTTGGTCATAGCGATATTCATAGGCAAACTTTTCTAGGCTCGCATCCTCTTGGTAGGAAGGTGAGAGCACAAAACGTAATTCGCCCAAGTCATTATATACATAATAGGTGTCTAGAAAGCCACCTTGCTCTATCTGCCTTTCCAATATTTTTCGCCCCTGTTTGTCTATAAAAGTTTTCACTTGCTTTCCATCCTCATCGGTAATGGTCTTCTCCAGAAGCGAGTTAGCTGCATAATAACCAGCAAAAGATAATTGTGTAGTAGAACCAGCAGATGCAGTGTAAAGCTTGACAGTGTTAGCAGCGTTAAGTCTAACGTTGCTTTTTTGGGCATGAGAATCTGCATTCCATGCCGCCCCAGGCCCTACAGTGGACTGTGTGTAGGTGTCTCCCCCATACGTATAGGTTACATATGGGCAAGTATCGGTATAGTCGTTGATGGCACGAGACTCTATGTCAGACAGAGCAGCATTTTTGATATACGAGGACAAGATGGCAGGAAGCCAAGACCTTTTCACTCGGTGCATGCCATCATACACCGTAAAGTCTTGAACTATATTCCCTTTCGAGCCTAGTCCTGTCGATGCTGTACTTGTCTCCCTGCCCAGTCCATCCATGAAAGAGATTTCTTCTATGTAATTATAGGAAGATGCATCTAGCATAGTTCTCTTCTGCACATAATTATGCGTGGATGTGGAACCATTATTGTAATAATAAGAATAATCATGAGTCGTTTTGCCTTGCGTGTCCTTGATGATGGACAATCTTCCCAATGCGTCATAACTATAATAAGTATTCTTTCCTAATGGTTCCTCATGAGATAACATGCCCACCAAAGGTTGGTAGCGATACAAAGTGCATAATCCACCAAGACTTTGAGTTTTTTGCTTGATGGCTTGCAAATCGAGTTCACTAGGTGTTGAGGCATTCTCCACCCTGGATATATTGGAGTATATTGAAGACAGTGCCGAATAGGCAACTCCATCTATCAAGGCTACAGGAGAATGGTGACCATATCCCCAAATGACGGTATATTTGTGAACGTTGTCTTGAATGATGGAACGTGGATTCCCATAAGCGTCAAACGAACCATATGTGACTCTTTTTTCCAATCTGTTGCCCCCCTTGGAACAACTGTAGGAAGTTTCTTGCAGCTTGGTGCCAACGAAAGCATGTCCGTATTCCTGAAGCGATACGCACTGGTTGCCTTTAGTGCTTCTCTCCCCAAGCACGATGTCCATTTGATGGCGAGACAGCATTTGATTGACGGTAGATATTGTTGTTGTCTCCAAGTTTGAAGCATTAAACGGATAGGTGTAATACGTAAGAAGTGGCTTGCCGTCGCTGCATTCCCTCTCTACCATGGTAGGTTTGAAACTACGATAGGAACTGTCATACTGATAATGCTCGGTAACTTGTTCTCCTGTTTCGTAGTTAATGGAGGACTTGCTCTGTAGAATGTAAAATGTCGGTATGGCATAAACATCGTGGTAATGGAAGGAATTGACAAACTCACTTCTAGAGGAATACGGAACATAAGAATCACCTCCTTGACTGGAAAAATAGACGACTTCAACATCGTCCTTGGACACACGGACTCCCACAGGAAAGTCATCCTTGACAACCTTCCCATAATCATAGGACGTACTGCTTACCAAACTTTGCTGTCCTTCGACGAATTGGTAACGTTCCTCGCTCAAAAGGAGAGGTTGTGGAAAACCTGTGTCACAATTGTATAGCTCTGAATAGAACCTGGGGTAATCATAGTTGTCTATTCCCGGACAACGGTTATTGTTCTGCATAGCATCCGTGTACCAGCATGCGGTTTTGCCACAAAGATTGCCATTCTCGTCATAATAAGAACGATTTACTTTTTGGTAAAATACTGGCGTGCCACTCCAACCTGACAGGGAGAGTATAGGTGAACTTTGACTAACTACATGCTCGTCGCTGTCCCATTCCGCCGCTGAACTATGGACATACATTTCACGATAGTAATAGTAGTATGTGTTATAGCGAAATAAGTCCTCTGAAACTTGTAGGTATTGGCTTCCGCCACCAGGGTAGTCAAATACTTCACGGTTAAGCACCTTACCTTGATAAGTGTTTGCAATTTCCTTCACTCGAATTCCACCACACATTCCCGTAGCAACATTTCCTTCGTAAGTAAACGAGGAAGTGCCGCCTGTAGGATAGGTTACGCTTGTCAAGATGCCATGTTGTGCATATTTAGCATCAGGGGTTCTGTCTGTTCCTCCAATGCTGGAATCCGCCATATATTCCGTAGGTACGGCATGTGCCGAGCTTGTGCCATTGTAATACCCCCAATAGTCCTCGTGGAAGCGGATGGTGGAAAGGTCGTTGACATCCATGTAGTCGGGTAAGGCGTTCATGTTGTAGGCAAAGGAATATTTGGCTGGATTTGTTCCAGTCATGGAACCACTCATGGTCATGCCCATGAGAAGCATTCGCTTGTCTCGCAAGGATGTCCCAAGGCATCCTGTATTGTCCAGGGACACAGTACTGACAAGGTTGCCTAGATTATTTCTTACCTGTATTCGGGTAAGCCTCTCTCTTTGCAACCGATACTCCGGACGGTCACTCCCGTAAGTGAAGTCAACCCGGTTGCCGTTCCATGTGATTGAGGTCAAGAGGGGAACGGCATAATTGACGTTGGTCTTGTTGATGGTGTATTCTGAGACAGGACCAGAAACTGGCATATATGGAATGTGATTGCCAACGTTTTCTTCTTCCCAGTCGTAATATATACCGGAGTGTTGATGTTCAGAGGCAAATGTCTGGTAATATACGGAAGTCTTGGCATAGGAAAATGTTATGGTGTCGCACTTCATGGGAGTAACAATACTGGTCAAATGACAGGCAGAACGATGGTTGTATCCAAGTCCGCCCACCATCTCTACCTTTAGGAAGAAATATTGCGTTCCATCGCCATCGGTAATCTTAAACCCACCACCTTGTTCCTCTATCTTGATTGGCTCGTAGGGAATGGGCTTGATGCTCATGTCGGTATAGTCATAGCGGAAACAACCATTATGCCCATTGAAATTATATTGGTACCGATCCGACTCTGTGTCGATGGTTCCACCACCATTGGCTATCTCTCTCAACGAATTGGCGGGTATTGTCGTGGATTGCAACAATTCCCTGAATTCACTGGAGGACTTAATGGTTCGGTCAGAGAAATCATCCCTTGCCCCATTCTTGCTGCACCCTATCACGCCACCTGCATTCAAGACCCAGCCAAGCCCCACGGGACTTGCCACATCACTTACCTTGATGCCAGAGGCATGGTAACTGATGGAGATTGGGACACTGACACCGTCCAATTCTATGGTATAGACAGGAATGTCTATATTGACAATCCCGGTGGCAGGGCTAACAGGATACTCCGTGTATTTAAGCAAGCTGGCTGTTTGTGGGGATTGTGGCGTGTAGCACCCTATGGCACCTTGTGGTTCTGCCACATTTCTCATGCTGCTCCGTCTCAAACAAACCAATGTGTCTGTTTGTAAACTATCGTCCTTACTCTGAGAAAACACGCTCTGGGTAAAAAGACAAAACGCCAACAATAAAGTTTCAAAATACTTGCCCATGGACAAATGGAGAGAAATAATTACAATTTCTTAATTCAATATGCAAATATAAAGGTGAAATTGCAATATTGTCTTTAACCCCGTGATAAATTACAGAAAATTAACAGATTCGCCTCTTCCAGGTAACTATTCAGCTGCCCTAATCCTATAGTGTACCGTACATTGCATAAGATTGTTAATTCGGTTAACATTTTTAGGAAGCCAATATTGCCTATATCCCCGTACCCCCATACGGCATTTCTATTTTACGAGAATCTCAGAGAATACTTTTCATGCAAGTTACAGAATATCAATAAATTAGGTTAACGGATTAGCGATAATTCTGCTATTTTTTGTACCTTTGCACTTGAAATGAAGAAAGGTCATCATAATAAGCAGGACAAAATGCCGCAGCATCCAGCTTCGGTATCAGTGGCAGCAACTCAACCAACTGTCACTGATGCACCAGCTGTGCAAAAAGCAATACTGGACCGTTTGGCAAAACTAGAAACCAAAGTGAGTGAACTTTCTTCAGACAACTCTCGCAAGAATCGTCATATTCAGAGTTTGCAGAAACAACTGCATGACGTAAAATTGGAAAACAAAAAGTTACGGCAGGAGAATAAGCGCCTACGTCAATTGGCAAGTGCGCTTCCAGACTCCGCAACCTCTCCTGCATTGAACAGCCTAAACAGCAGTACCCCTCCATCCAAGGATTCCATAAAGGTTAGTCAAGAGAGGACGAAGCGCACGCAATCACTTCGCCAAAAGTCCGACCGTCCTGTAGGAGGTCAGCCTGGCCATAAAGGCACGACGCTTCACCAGTCCGAGCATATTGACAAGATAGAGGCGACAGAGCTAGCCACTTGCACGGATTGTTCGTGCAACCTTTCCCATGTCCAAGGGCGTGTTGTGGAACGCCGACAAGTCATAGACATATTCTTTCCGCGGAAGTTCGTTACGGAGTTTGTCTCGTTTGAAAAGACTTGCCCCAACTGCGGCGCAAAAACCAGAACTCCTTTTCCGGAAGGAGTCAATGCTCCAGTCTGTTATGGGGCTAACCTAAAGGCTATGGTGGTATACTTGGTCGAAGCGTTGAATGCCCCGACAAACAAAGTCAAGTCATTTCTTAAAGAGGTGTTTGACATAGGGTTGAGCGAGGGTACCATCTGTAATATGGTGCAGGATGTCAAGAAGAAAGGACTTCCTGGCTATACCAAGATACATGACATGATGCTGAATGA
>CAVKNU010000340.1:0-6663 GCA_963657465.1 Lachnospiraceae bacterium | reverse complement strand
CAACAAGAACCTGTGGCTCAAGACCGTCACCTGCTTCACTGTCAATGGCAAGCATGAGCATTGATTGTAATCAACAACTACATTTAGGTAGCTTCGAAGCTGTTGATTGGAAAATATTTCTATTTTCGATATTAGTCGGTGTGGCGATTTTAATCAACGGGCACTTTTAGGCTCAGTGAAGCCAATGATTACAATCTACAACTACTTTTATGGGTATTGGGAACTATTGTTTGCAATCAACACATGCTTTTAAGAGCTGTTGAAGGTCTTGATTCAAGTTTCTTTGCCCACAAAAGATGAAGGCGTTTGTGGATTGCAGTCTCTTATAGCTTTTTGTATCAAAAGTTTCAAGAAACGAACAACAACCCCTATTTCAATATAAAAAATATTACTTTTTTTGCCACCATACTACCAATTCTTGCAATAATATTGCGGTTTTCTCGTTTGTTTTTATATCTTAGCAATCGCAACTGGAGAAATCCAACGATGCACGATAACAATTTGTCAAATTTAAATCTTAAACATCATGAAAGAGATTTACGACATCAACATTCAGCGCATGAATAACGGTGCGCATTTCACGTTTGTAAGCAATATCCTTGCACGTGCGGAGGCAGACATAGCTGTAAAAGCCAAGGCTGCCGACCAAGTAAACAATCTCAAGGTTGCTGTTGCTGCAGAGGATGAAGCCTTGAAAGTTTCTCAGAAAAGTCTCTTGACTGATGATATTGCCAAGGCTGACAACGACCGTGATGCTCTCTATGCCGGTTACAAGAAAGCAGTTGAAGCATTCCTCGCAATGCCTATCGCAGATATGGCACAGGCTGCAAAGGTTCTTTCTCAGCACATCAAGGATTACAAAATCAACACAGCCGCCCAACTTGACAAGGAGACGGGTCTTTTGGTGAATTTCATTGCCGACCTTGAAGACAAATATGCTGACCAAGTTGCAAAGTTGGGTTTGACGGCGTTTGTTACCAACATGAAAGAAGCCAACGAACGTGTAAGGACTTTGACACTTCAGCGTACCAATGAGAAGATGGGCATAACAGTCGGAGCCTTAAAGACAGCTCGCACGGCAACCGATGATGCTTATCGTGCGTTGGTAAAGATGGTTAACGCCCTCTCCCTCGTCTTTGGCGAAAATGACTACGCAGCTTTTATTGACTATGTGAATACAGAGGTTACTCACTACAAGCGTGAGGTTATTGGGCAAAAAGCCAAAGCCTCAACGACTTCGGGCAGTTCGGCTGTAACAACTCCAGAAAGCGACAACAAGCCAACAGGCGGCGGTTCCGGTTCTTCTTCGAGTGGTGGTTCTACATCGGGTGGCAGTTCATCATCAGAAGGGGATGATGGACATATAAGTATAGAGTAAAGTAAAAGTAAAATTCGATGCTGCTTTCCTAAAACAGGAAGCAGCATTGAATTTGATGGGAACAGTGTATTTCAACAAAAACAGATTGAAAAATTAGATGACGATTATTTCATTATTTAGTGGTGCAGGAGGATTGGATTTAGGCTTGATACAAGCTGGCAACAATGTCATTTGGGCAAATGACATTGATGCAGATGCCGTGGCAACCTACAAGGCTAACATCAATGACCACATCATAAAAGCAGATATTCAAAACATTGACATTGAAAAAGTGCCATCGGCAGATGTTGTCGTTGGAGGTTTCCCTTGCCAAGGATTCTCTATGGCAAATATGAAGCGCAACATAGATGATGAGCGTAATGTATTGTACAAGTTCTTCTATAACGCCATAAAAGAGAAACAACCAAAATTCTTTATAGCCGAGAATGTAAAAGGCATTTTGAGTTTAGGCAAGGGAAGCGTTGTGAAACAAATCAAGGCTGATTTTGAAGACGCTGGTTACATTGTTGAAGTACATAAAGTGAATATGGCTGATTATGGTGTTCCGCAACATCGAGAAAGGGTTTTGTTTATTGGACAGAGAAAGGATTTGGGGACAAACATGATTTTCCGTTTTCCAAATCCGACTAATTCTAAAGACGGAAAAGACGGTCTTCCAAAATGGAAATCCATTAAAGAAGCAATAGATGATTTACCACCAATAGGTAATACGGATAAAGATCCAAACAATTATGGTTCAGCTTATCGTTTTGTAGCTCGCAACTTTACTGCGCACAGGGTAACAGACCCTGATAAACCTTCACCTACAATATTGGCACGGGGAAATGGTAAAGGCGGTGTTTGCGCAATCCCTCATTACAATGGAGAACGCAGATTGTCGATACGGGAAAGCGCAGTTGTACAAACATTCCCGCGAAACTTTGTGTTTATGGGCAAAATGGGGGCTTGCTACCGACAAATTGGAAATGCCGTACCTGTACATTTTGCAAAATTATTGGGTTTAGAATTGAAACGTTTAGAAGGAATTGTATCATAATGAAAGTTGTATCATTATTTAGTGGAGCTGGGGGATTAGATTTAGGCTTTATAAAAGCCGGTCACACCATCGTGTGGGCTAATGACCTATACGATGATGCCGTTGCCACATATAAGAAGAACATCGGTGAACATATTGTTGAGAAAGACATTAAGGAGATACCGTCGGAAGAAATCCCCGACTGTGACATCGTCATAGGCGGTTTCCCTTGCCAAGGTTTTTCCGTAGCAAATACCAAAAGACATACGTCAGATGAACGGAATGTATTGTACAAAGAACTTCTAAGAGTTATCAAAGACAAGAATCCAAAGTTTTTTCTTGCGGAAAACGTAAAAGGCATTTTGTCCCTAAACAAGGGAGAGTCTTTCAAAATGATAATGAGCGATTTTAGAAACTTGAATTATGAGGTTCAGTATAAAGTTCTAAATGCAGCAAATTATGGAGTGCCACAGACACGTGAAAGAGTAATTATAGTTGGCGTTAGAAAGGATATAGACTTTGTTTATGAATACCCAAAACCAACAAACTCTAAAGAAGGAAGTGATGGATTGCCAAAATGGGTGTCTGTCAGTGATGCTCTCAAAGATATACCAGACCCAGACCAGCCAAATAATGTATTCAATCATACATACTCTAAGTATAAATTGAACATCAATGGCTACATCGGACATCGCTTGTTAGACCCCAACAAACCAGCACCAACAGTAACAGCCAGAGGAGACAACAAGGGCGGTGTAGTTATACATCCCCACCCCAATGGGCAAAGAAGAATGACATGTAGAGAACTTGCCACCGTTCAAAGTTTTCCTTTGGATTATTTTTTCATGGGCACAAATTCTTCCATATATCGCCAAATCGGAAATGCAGTGCCTGTAAAACTGGCATATAATATAGCAAAACAGTTTAATCTTTATAAAGAAGATAAGAATGGAAAATAAGAAACTCGAAATACCGAAAAAACCATTTGCCAATTTCAAATGGAAATGGGCAAGCGTACAATGTACAGAAGGTATCAACGACCCAGTTGTATTGTTGGGCGTTTTGTTCCGTATGGCAAAATTGGAAGGAAAGTACAAGTATAGTTCTGAGCAATTTGGCAATGAATTGATTGGACTTTCGCATGATTTGCAAGGAACAGGTGTAAATGTTGATTTGGAAAGACGCATTGGAGAACGAAACATAATTAGAAATTCGGGGCAATACTGGAAAGCATTGAACTTGATTCCTACAGAAAATACACGAGGTATGATAACCCTTACAGACTTTGGGCGTAAGGTTGCGAACCATGAGATTTCCCAAACTGAATTCTCAGCCCAATCCATTATCAACTTCAAATTACCAAATCCTAGTATTCAGACAACAGAAGAGTGTTCCCAATGGGAAAAAGCAGGAATAGAACTTCATCCTCTTAAACTGATTCTGTCCATTGTTCGTACCTTAGGCAATGGCACACCAACAAGTAATGACGCTTATATTACAGTTGAAGAATTGACAAGAATCATCATTCCGCTTTCGGGAACACCAAATAGAAAAGTAGAAAGCTATGCCGAATACATAAGAGCATATCGAAATGACGAATTAAACTTGAAAGAATGGGTGGATTGTATTCCTGCTGCAAATGATGAACGTTTCGCACGTGAATACTTGCTGTTTCTGTCATATTATGGCTATCTCAAAAAGCAAGATGGAGTTGGAACAAGAATGCACGAACACTATCTATACAACTTTGAGATTGATGCAGAGATTATGGAAATCCTATCCACACAGACGACCATATCAAATGAAGTTGTATCTGATACTGAACGAAAGCTTGTAAAAGGACAATACAGACCTAACCAAGCCCGTTTCAGAAGAGAAGTCCTTGCAGCCTATGGACGATGCGTTATTACTAATGTGGAAATGCCGGAAGTCTTGGAAGCTGCACATATTGTGCCTTTCAAATATCATGGCGAAGATTCCATAGCTAACGGATTTCCTATGAGAATGGATATACATTACTTGTTTGATGCAGGACATTTGCGAATATCGGTTGATGGAGATGTGTTCTTGTCAGACAAAGCAAGATGGTCGTATGGCGCATCAATACCGCCAAGAATATTCATCCCAGACCAAATCAACCGTGAGTTCTTGAAATGGAGATGGGATAACTATAACGGAGTATAAACTTTAAAAATACATTATGCCAACAATAGCAGGACAAACTAATACGTGGAATGTTTTCCACTATACTGATTTAAATGCCCTAATCAATATAATCCACAAGGATTGTATTGTACTTAGAGCTACAAATGTGCTATACCAAAACGACCCTCATGAAATAGTTGAGGGCGTTAATATAGTAAACAAAATAGAGAAAGACCAAAATATTGTAGCAGGTGCTTTCCGTAGTTATTACATCACTTCATTCTCTGCAAATGAGGATAATTTGAGTATGTGGGGTATGTATGCCGCAAATGGAAATGGTTGCGCCATTGCCTTTGACTTTGACCTGTTAGCCAAAAGTTATGAGATAATGATAAGATGCAACTATGGTGAGGAAGCCATTGAAGCAAACTTGAATAATTTTTTACGATTGGTGAAAACAGGTTCTTTTGTTGCTCTTGGGGGACCACAACCGTCAAAAGAAGATAATGAACATAACAGAAATGCGCTTTACAACAATATGATTTTAACTACTTGCTTAGGTGCCAAAAACGAGGCATATAAGCACGAACGAGAAACAAGAGGTGTCATTTGTTGTGATAATGCATCTCTTATAAAGTATCGAGTACGTAATGGATATATTGCTCCTTATGTTGAAATACGAGTACCTAAGGAGGCACTTAAAAAGATTGTTGTAGGTCCAACAAACAACAAGGTGCTTACAATGCAATCAATATACCATTTCCTTCAAATTAATGGTTACGACATAAACAAAATAGATGTCGTAAGTTCTAAGATTCCATATCGTGGATAATAACAGTAGCAAAAATGGAAAAGAAAATTATATATTTGAATTACAAGCAGTATTATTCATACATGAATATTGCACATAGCCATCGTACTTCTAATGGCTATAAGTACTCTTGCTATGATGCAATTGAAACAACTGGACCTTTTTTTAGTGATGAACTTCCATATATTGATGATGCAGACAAGGCTCTTATGCTTTCTATTATCAATGCACCTTTAGGTAAAAATATCACATGGGAAGATGATGACTGCTGGGCAGAATCTTTTCGTGGACAATCTCGAAATAATCATTATTGTTATAGTGATTGTGGAGTGTGCTCTAAGTTAAATTCTTTACTTGGAGAAAAATATAATCTTGATTTTAAACCATCTGAAGAAGAAATAGAGTTTACAGTAAATAAGGGATAAAAGCTATCCCTTATTTACTGTATAACTCTTTCTGTTTATCATCTCGCAGAGTCCCTGGTAGGAGTTGCCCGTATCGACCAAGACCACGTGCGTCCCTTGCTCGTAATACTGCCTGACGAGGTGGTTTATGAAGAACGACTTGCCGCTTCCTGACGGACCGAGCACGAACTTGTTTCTGTTGGTCGTCACGCCTTTCTTCATCGGCAGGTCTGAGATGTCTATGTGCAGCGGCTTTCCGCTAATGCGGTCTGCCATCTTGATGCCGAATGGTGAGGGAGAATCCATATAGTTGGTTTCCTCCGTGAAGAGGCATACCGACTGCTTGATGAAGGTGTGGAAACTCTCCTCGGAGGGGAAGTCGCCCTCATTGCCGGGAATCGCAGCCCAAAAGAGTGTTGGACAATCCACCGTGTTGTGGCACGCACTCCATGCTTGCCAACTGACTGCCCACATCGTTGTGGATGTGCTTCAGCTCCTCCATATCCTCGCCCCATGCCATGACGTTGAAATGGGCACGGACGGACTGCAAACCCTGTGAGTGAGCCTCGTTCAGATATTCGTCAATCCATTCCTTATTGATGGCGTTCTGTCTGCTGTACTTTGAAAGCGAGTGCATGTTTCGTGCGGTCTTCTCGAACTTCTGCAAGGTCTCGTCACTGTTGTCAACAAAAACATACTGATTGTAGATGTGGTTGCAGGAGAGCAGCAAGCCAATGGGGCGGCAAAGGAGAGGCGACAGTCGCTGCGGTCGGTGGAGAGCCGCTCGAAGCAGTTGTCCGTAGATACCTCCGTCGGCAGGTCTTCCGTTTGCGGGAGGGTATGGAGGCAGAGGCTCCGGCAGAGCCTGAGCAGAAGAAACCTACCAAGAAGGGCAAGGACAAATAGTCCA
>CAVKNU010000339.1:0-6665 GCA_963657465.1 Lachnospiraceae bacterium | reverse complement strand
CACAGCAAAAATAGGTTTGTTTGCTTGATACAGAGCCTTTATCTCTTTTATTTCTAGCTCTCTTCCAATAATCTTTTGTGCCATAACTGATTTTCTTATTTCGCTGCAAAGATACTAAAAAAATGGTTTCGCGCAAAATAACGAATCGTTATTTTGCGCAAAATGGGTAAAAATGGGTACTTCGCGCAAAATAACGATGCGATAAGGCGATATTTATGTATTTGCTTAGAAAGGAATTTCCTCACACACTGCCATTTCCGTTCCTTTATATACCACCACTATCTTATGTAGCTGGGTGGCTTGATGGCAGAGGTTACCACTTCACTTTCCGCATAGCGGTTTACTTGCTTGATGGCATCCTCCCGCAGTTGATCCACATATGCATCGGAGTCTTTCGACTTGGCATATCTCTAAATTACCCTTTTCGTAGGAATCGTATTGTAAGTCATTCTCCTTGTAGGTGTCGAGCAAGTATCTGAATATTTGCTCACGTACCACTTGGTTTGGAATCACAAACTTGGTCTTGCCCTTGTACTGTCCTGCGATGGTTACCATTCCGAAGTAATAGAGTAGGCTGACAAAATTGTCTGGATCGCCTATCTTTTCGGTTGGAAAGCCTGTCTTCAGTTCGCCTGTCACGAATACACGTTCCAAGGTGCTGTCTGTTGCCGACTTGATGGTATCGAAGAACTTGCGGAGATAGTCCAGCTGTTCGGCGGCACCATCCTTCTTGTTCATCTCCTCCTTAAGGTTGGTTGGAAGATATTGTGCATAGACATCGCAGAAATAATTAAACTCGGTATTGCAATGTGCATCTCCCGCCCAAAGACACTGGGTTCGCTATCCCTTCGCTACTACTTCGCTGTGACTCCTATGTTAGTCCGTTGATCCTCCGTTGTAACTTCGCTTTTTATCCTACAAATATCTTATTTACAGTGAATTACATTCGAATTTACAAGAAACTAAGTCACAACGGTTTTTTGTATTAAGGATTTTCTTGTGTGATTTTATAGAAAAAATCTGCAATATGGTATCATTTTGCCAATTATTTCGTACCTTTGCAACCGCAAACTTATAATAAACAAGAAAAGAATGGCTAATTTGAGATTTGAGGTTGTAGCTGAGGCCTTTAGAAAAAGACCGGTAGAAGTGGAAGCTCCAAAGGTACGCCCTTCGGAGTATTTTGCCAAGTATGTATTCAACCGCCAGAAGATGTACAAGTATCTTCCATCTGATGTGTACGAGAAGCTCGTCGATGTGATAGACAATGGTACTCGTCTGGATCGTTCCATCGCTGACACCGTGGCTGCCGGCATGAAGCTCTGGGCTGAAGAAAACGGAGTAACTCACTATACGCACTGGTTCCAACCTTTGACGGAAGGTACTGCCGAAAAGCATGATGCCTTTGTGGAACACGATGGAAAGGGTGGTATGATAGAGGAATTCTCTGGTAAGTTGCTCGTTCAGCAGGAACCTGATGCTAGCTCGTTCCCTAACGGTGGCATCCGCAACACCTTTGAGGCTCGTGGCTATTCTGCATGGGACCCAACATCGCCTGTGTTCATCATCGACGATACCCTCTGTATCCCTACCATCTTTATTTCTTATACAGGAGAGGCTTTGGACTACAAGGCTCCTTTGCTCCGTTCGCTCCATACATTGAGTGAGGCGGCTACCGACGTGTGCCATTACTTCTATCCTCAGGTGAAGAAGGTGCAGACTAATCTGGGTTGGGAACAGGAGTACTTCTTGGTAGATGAGAGCCTTTATTCAGCTCGTCCTGACTTGATGCTGACAGGCCGTACCCTCATGGGACACGACTCTGCTAAGAACCAGCAGATGGACGACCATTACTTCGGTACTATCCCAGAGCGTGTGCAAGCCTTCATGAAAGACTTGGAGATTCAGGCTCTGGAGCTTGGCATCCCTTGCAAGACCCGTCATAATGAGGTGGCTCCTAACCAGTTTGAGTTGGCTCCTATCTATGAGGAATGCAACTTGGCGGTCGATCACAATATGCTTCTAATGAGTCTGATGAAGCGAGTTGCACACAAGCACAGCTTCCGTGTGCTCTTGCATGAGAAGCCATTTGCAGGAGTGAATGGCTCGGGTAAACACAACAACTGGAGTCTCTGCACCGATACGGGTGTGTTGCTCCATGCAGCAGGCAAGACTCCTGAGGACAACCTCCGCTTCGTGGTCTTCATCGTAGAGACCTTGATGGGTGTGTATAAGCACAATGGCTTGTTGAAAGCATCTATTATGAGTGCTACCAATGCGCACCGACTTGGTGCCAACGAGGCTCCTCCTGCTATTATCTCTTCATTCTTGGGCAAGCAACTTACCGATCTGCTCGACCATATCGAGAAGGCTGACAAGGATGAGCTCTTCGCCCTCGCAGGCAAGAAGGGCATGGAATTGGATATTCCTGAGATTCCAGAGTTGATGATAGATAACACTGACCGCAACCGTACTTCTCCATTCGCCTTTACTGGTAATCGTTTCGAGTTTCGTGCTGTAGGTTCAGAGGCCAACTGTGCATCTTCTCTTATCGTATTGAATGCTGCCGTGGCTGAGGCTCTCGAAAACTTTAAGGCTCGTGTGGATGCCTTGATAGAGAAGGGTGAGGACCAGACTTCTGCCATTATAGATATTGTACGCGAGGACATCAAGACTTGCAAGCCTATCCGTTTCGATGGCAATGGCTACAGTGACGAGTGGAAGGAAGAGGCCAAGAAGCGTGGCTTGGACTGCGAGGCTTCTTGCCCAGTAGTCTTCGACCGTTACCTCGACAAGGAGAGCATCGAGATGTTCGCCAAGACCAATGTGATGAGTGAGAGCGAATTGAAAGCTCGTAATGAGGTGAAATGGGAGACCTATACCAAGAAGATTCAGATAGAGGCTCGTGTGATGGGTGACCTCTCTATGAACCACATCATTCCTGTTGCTACCCATTACCAGAGTCGTTTGGCTAAGAACGTAGAGGGTATGATTCATATTTTCGGTGGTGAGGAAGGCAAGAAGTTGACTGCTCGTAACGTGAAGATTATCAAGGAAATTGCCGAGCGCACAGAGGCTATCGAGCGTGGTGTGGAAGCTCTCGTCAATGCCCGCAAGGTAGCGAACAAGATAGAGAGCGAGCGAGAGAAGGCTGTGGCTTATCATGACACGGTGGCTCCTAAAATGGAGGAAATCCGTTATCAGATAGACAAGCTTGAGCTACTTGTTGCTGACGAACTTTGGACATTGCCAAAGTATCGTGAGCTGCTGTTCATCAGATAAAACTCTCAAAAATATTAGCAATTTAGTTAATAATTCGTAAAAGTTACAGTGCTAGGACTGCAAGGTTACACATAATATAAATAAAATGTGTAATTTTGCAGTCCGATTATTTCGGGGATACACTTAGAGTCCCCAGGGTATGGTGTGTTAATAGCAACATCCTGTGGCCGGGATTTGCGGTTAGTGAATCACCTATCCAAAGTGAATGAAAAGATTAAAAACGTTTTTTAGTAGTAAATTTAAATTTTAAAATGAACACATTAAGTTTCAAGACTATCTCCGTAAACAAGGAGACAGCTAAGAAAGAGTGGGTTGTAATCGATGCAACAGACCAGGTAGTAGGTCGCCTTTGCTCTAAGGTAGCTAAGTTGCTTCGTGGTAAGTACAAGCCAACTTTCACTCCACACGTAGACTGTGGTGACAACGTAATCATTATCAACGCCGCTAAGGTGGTATTCACCGGCAAGAAGGAGACTGATAAGGTTTACACACGTTACACTGGTTATCCTGGTGGTCAGCGCTTCAATACTCCTGCTGAGTTGCGCAAGCGTCCTGATGGAATGGACAAGATCCTCCGTCACGCTATCAAGGGTATGTTGCCAAAGGGCCCTCTTGGTCGTTCTTTGATGGACAACCTCTTCATTTACGATGGCACAGAGCACAAGCATGAGGCTCAGAAGCCAAAGGCAATTGATATTAACCAGTATAAATAATTAAGGTAGAATGGAAGTAATTAATGCAATTGGTCGCCGCAAGAGCGCTGTAGCTCGTGTTTACCTTTCAGAGGGTACAGGTAAGATCACAATCAACAAGAAAGATATTGAGACATATTTCCCATCAGCAATCCTTCGCTATGTAGTAAAGCAGCCATTGCAGTTGCTCGAGGCTGAGGGTAAGTATGACATTAAGGCAAACCTCGACGGTGGTGGTTTCACCGGTCAGAGCCAGGCTCTCCGCCTCGCTATCGCTCGCGCACTCGTTAAGATCGACGCTGAGGACAAGAAGGCATTGAAGGACGCAGGCTTCATGACACGTGACTCACGTGCTGTAGAGCGTAAGAAGCCAGGTCAGCCAAAGGCTCGTCGTCGCTTCCAGTTCAGCAAGCGTTAATCTGTACTTATACATTATTATATATATAGATTATATATAGCTGAGCTATGTTTAGTATCTAAATCGGTGAGATTCCATAATCGGGGACTACTCATCGACTGATTCTAACAAGAATTAAAAAGAAAGTAAACAACAATTAAACAAGAAAAGACAATGTCAAGAACAAATTTTGACCAGTTACTTCAGGCAGGTTGCCACTTCGGACACCTCCGTCGCAAGTGGAATCCAGCAATGGCTCCTTACATCTTCATGGAGCGTAACGGTATTCACATCATAGACCTCAACAAGACAGTTGCCAAGATCGACGAGGCTGCTGAACTGCTGAAGGGTTTCGCCAAGTCAGGAAAGAAGATCCTGTTTGTCGCTACTAAAAAACAAGCTAAGGACGTAGTAGCTGAGAAAGCTGCTTCTGTAAATATGCCATACGTAAACGAGCGTTGGGCTGGTGGTATGCTCACCAACTTCCCTACAATCCGTAAGGCAGTTAAGAAAATGACAAACATCGACAAGCTCTTGAACGATGGTACATTCTCTAACCTCTCTAAGCGTGAGTTGCTTCAGATCAGCCGCCAGCGCGCTAAGTTGGAGAAGAACCTCGGTTCTATCGCTGACTTGACTCGTCTTCCAAGCGCACTCTTCGTTATCGACGTAATGAAGGAGCACATCGCTGTGAAGGAGGCTAACCGTCTTGGTATCCCTGTATTCGGTATCGTAGATACCAACTCTGATCCTAAGAATATCGACTACATCATCCCAGCTAACGATGACGCTAAGGATTCTGTAGAGGTAATCCTCTCTGCAGTTTGCGGTGCTATCGCTGAGGGTCTTGAGGAGCGCAAGGCAGAGAAGGCTGACGAGAAGGCTGCTGCTGAGCAGAAGGACCAGCCTAAGAAGAAGGCTGCCCGCAAGGAAGAGGCTGCTGCTGAGTAATTAGGTAGAAGAATATATACTGGAGCCATTGATTCTGTAAAATGATTCGATGGCTTTAGTAGCTTTAAGCAAAGATTATTATTAACTTTTTAATATAAAGAAATATTATGGCTGTTACAATAGCTGACATCCAGAAGCTTCGCAAAATGACAGGTGCTGGTCTTGCAGACTGCAAGAAGGCTCTTACAGAGGCTGATGGTGATATCGAGAAGGCAATCGAGCTCGTTCGTGAGCGTGGTCTTGCAATCGCTGCAAAGCGTTCTGACCGTGAGACTTCTAACGGTTGTGTACTCGTTAAGAGTGTTGATGGCTTCGCTGCAATGGTTGCCGTTAAGTGTGAAACAGACTTCGTAGCTGCTGGTAAGGAGTTCATCGATATGACTGCTGAAATCCTCGACGCTGCTATCGCTGCTAAGGCTCAGAGCCTTGACGACGTTAAGAAGTTGGTTCTCGCTTCTGGTGATGACGCTGAGACTGCTGTTAAGCATCGCTCTGGTATCACTGGTGAGAAGATGGAGCTTGATGGCTACAACTTCCTTGAGGGTGATAACATTTCTGTTTATGACCACATGGGCAAGCACACATTGTGTACAATGGTTCAGCTCAACGAGAACAACGAGGAGGCTGGTCACAAGGTAGCTATGCAGGTAGCTGCTATGCGTCCTGTAGCTCTCGACGAGTCTTCTGTTTCTGAGGAGACTAAGCAGAAGGAGCTTGAGGTAGCTGTTGCTAAGACTAAGGAAGAGCTCGTAGAGAAGGCTGTTAATGCAGCTTTGAAGAAGGCAGGCATCAACCCAGCTCACGTAGATTCAGAGGATCACATCGAGAGCAACACCAAGAAGGGTTGGTTGACTCCTGAGCAGGCTGAGGAGGCTCGCAACATCAAGAAGACTGTAGGTGAGGAGAAGGCTGCTTCTTTGAACCCTAACATGATCCAGAACATCGCTAATGGTCGTTTGGCTAAGTTCTTCAAAGAGAATTGCTTGGTTGACCAGGAGTTCCAGTTCGGTGATGGTGACAAGCAGACAGTTGCTCAGTACCTCGCTTCTCAGAGCAAGGATCTTAAGATCACAGCTTACAAGCGCTTCACTCTTGCTGCTGAGTAATCTACTTAGATTACAACGATAGCAAATCGTAATTTGACTTATAGTTAAATTAGAATATCTGGGAGTTAAGGAGATAAAGCTTACGCTTTCTCCCTGACTCCCATTTCTTTTTATATCATCTTGCCCCATAAAATAGGGTTCATTCTTAAAATATTGATAATATGAAGATATTTGCCATCGGTATGAACTATGCCGAACACAATAAATCGCTACATGGTACGTTATCTAAACCAGAGC
>CAVKNU010000338.1:0-6789 GCA_963657465.1 Lachnospiraceae bacterium | reverse complement strand
TGACTCCCACGAAGAGATCAAACACTGCCAAGCAGAGCAGGAAGATCACGATACAAAGATAAATCGTACTCATATATATTTATATAATAGTTTTTTGCATTATATATTTTCCTACATATATATTGATTGAGGTGTAGAATCTGTGCCTTGTATATATTAATTAAGGTGTAGCTCCATGCCCCCATTTTCTGGGTGCAAAGTTACGGGTATGATGTTACAGGTGATTTAAACAGGTGTTACAATCTTGTTAAAACAAAAAAGTCAGCAGAATCATTCTGCTGACAATTTCTCGTATATCCCGTCTACGATGCTGTCGGCCAGGGATATGTTGGGCACCCATATCTTTTCGCACTTCAGGTACTCGCAAGCCTTGATGAATATCTCGGCGGCGGGGATGATGACGTCGGCGCGGTCTTCGCGGAGGCTGAACGAAATCTCCCGTTCCTCGATGCTCAGGGGCTTCATCATCGTGTAGAGCCGCTTGAGCTCAGCCAGGGTAAGGGTCTTGGTGTCGCTCTTGCTGTGGCGGGCCAACTTGTTGAGCTTGTTGATGTTGCCACCCGACCCGATGATGCGGATGTCGCCGTATTGCTGGGCGTACTTCGTGAGGTTTTCCTTGAAGAGTTTTTCCGTCTCATCGCTCACCTTGCCGCTTAGCATTCGCAGGGTTCCCATGTTGTAGGAATAGCTCTCGGCCAGTTCGCCGTCGTGTATGATACTTACCTCGGTACTGCCGCCGCCCACGTCGATGTAGGCAAAGTTGCCCTCGTTGGAGTCGGTCTTCTCCACCATATTGTTAAAGAGAAGCTGTGCTTCCTCCTGCCCCTTGATGATTTCTAGTTTGATGCCCGTCTGCTTTTCTATTTTCTTCAATATTTTCTTGCCGTTCTCGGCATCGCGCATGGCAGAAGTGGCGCAGGCACGGTAGTGCTCCACGTCGTTGAGTTTCATGAATTGCTTGAAGCCCTTCATCATGTGTATCATCATGTGCTCCCGTTCCTTCGATACCTTGCCGAGCGAGAATACGTCCTTGCCCAGTCGCAGGGGTACGCGGATAAACATTACTTTCTTGATGCGGTCTTCTTCGCGAAGTGCTTCTGCATTAAAGTTTTTAATGAGAAGGCGGGCTCCGTTGGAACCAATGTCTATAGCAGCTAAATTCATTTTTTACGTTGAAAGTCTTTTTTATGTTGAACGTTGAACTTTGAAAGTTGAACGTTATGATATGTTTTTTTTGCGTTGAACGTTACAAGTTAAACGTTACAAGTTAAATGTTACAAGTTAAACGTTACAAGTTCAGATACGCCTTGTACAGTTCCTCTTGGCTGCGGAAAGGCTCGCCTTCCACCAGCTCGTTCGTTCCCTTGCCGTCTACGATGCGGCCGTTCATCGTGTCTCTCATTCCGTAGGATACCGTGCGCAGCAAGTCTGCCTGCATATCCTCGTCATAGACGGGAGCCATTACCTCGATGCGGTTCAGCAGGTTTCTCGGCATCCAGTCGGCAGAGCCGATGAAGTACTTCGGTTTGCCGCCGTTGGCAAAGATGAGGATGCGACTGTGCTCCAGGTATCGGTCGATGATGCCCACGCAGTGGATATTGTCGCTCAGCTTAGGGATGCCCGGCACGAGCGAACAGTTGCCGCGTATCACGATGTCTATCTTCACGCCAGCCCTGGAGGCATGGTAGAGCTTCGCCACCATATCGGTGTCGGTGATGTGGTTAATCTTGATTTTCACCCAGGCCTCCTTGCCCTCATTGGCATTTTTGATCTCATTGTCTATCAGGCGCAGGATGCGGGTCTTCATCGAGTTGGGGGAGACGAGAAGTTCGCCAAAGCGGAAGGGCGAGAAAGGACGGTCGATGAAGTCGAACACCTTCGCCACCTCGTTCACTATCTTGGGGCGGGCCGTCATCATCAGATAGTCGGTGTAAATCTTGGCGTTGCCCTCATGGAAGTTGCCCGTTCCCACACAGGCTATGTTGCCCTTCTTCGACTCGATGTACAGCAGCTTGGAGTGAATCTTCAGTCCCTCCACACCGAAGATGACGTTTACGCCCTCTTCCTGCATGCGCTTGCTCCACTTGATGTTACTCTCCTCGTCGAAGCGGGCCAGCAGCTCTACCACGGCGGTTACCTTCTTGCCGTTGCGTGCAGCGGTGATGAGCGCCTTTACCACCTTCGAGTCTTTCGCCAGGCGGTAGAGGGTGGTCTTGATGGCCTTTACCTCGGGCTTGAGGGCGGCCTCGCGCAACAGGCGGATGTAGCCGTTAAAGTTGTGGTAGGGCACGTGGATGTAGCGGTCTTTCTCTCTGATTTGGTCGAGGATGCTCTCGTTAGAGAGGAACTCGGGCTTCATCAGCGGTGTCCACTTCTCGTATTTCAGTTCCTTGTGGCCGCAGTCGGGAAACGACATCAGGTCTTTGTGGTTCTGGTATCGGCCACCGGCCAGCGAGGTGTCCAGCTCCTTGGTGTTCAGTCGCTCGCGCAGTTTCTTCTGCAGTTCCTTGGGCATCTCGCGGTCGTAGATTACGCGCACAGCCTCGCCCTTCTTGCGGCTGTTTACGCCCAGGGCTATCTTCTCCATGGTACCGAAGTCGGCATCGTTGTCCATCTCCATCTCGGCATCCTTGGTAAACTTGAAACTGTAGGCTCTGTAAGTGCTCTCCTTGAAACCGAGGAATACCAGCGGCAGGCAGAAGCGCACCACATCGTCGAGATACATGATGTTGTCGAACCCCTCGCTCGAAGGTATTTTTACCCAGCGGCCATAGATACGGTCGGGCACCTTTACCACGGCGTAGCGCTTCTTCTCAGGCTCCTTCTTCTCCACGATGAGGTAGATGCGGTTGTCTTCGAGGGTAGAGAGGTCGTCTATCTCGTTGAGCCAGATGGGAGTAACCGATCCGTTGAGCTTGTCGTAGAAAAACTGGGTGAGAAACTTCTGCTGTTCCTCGTTGAGCTTGTCTTCGGTGAGCAGGCGAACTTTGTGAACTTCGAGTTCACGGAAAACTGTATCCACCGCCTCAGTGTATTCCTGCGAGTAAGATTCATTGAGCTTGTTGATGGTTTTGAGTGACTTTTTGATTTGCTGCTCCGTCTCTTTGGTGAGTTTGCGGTCGAGCATGCGGTTGAGCGATGCCACGCGCACGCGGAAGAACTCGTCGAGATTGTTGGAGTAAATGCCGAGGAAGGAGAGGCGCTCCAGCAGAGGTACGTATTCCTTCTCAGCCTCTTGCAGAATGCGGTGGTTGAAGTACATCCAGCTTACATCGCGCTCTACGTATGCCTTTTTCATTATTTCTTCTTTGGTCATGGGGATGATGAAATTATGTACGGGGATGAATATTTCCCGAATGTTAGTCCGATTTGTATTTTCGGCTAGGCATCAATGTTCTTATACCTAGCAGAAAGTTCTGTTGCAAGCCTTGCAATGGCGGTTGCAAGCCTTGAAATGGCGGTTGCAAGCCTTGCAACGGAAAATTTATTTAGTCTTGGAATCTTTTTTGTCTAGCTTGGCAGATTCTTTCTGCTGGGAATCAGCAGTCTTTTTCTTTTCTTCCTTCTTGGATTCTACCGTAGCTTCCTTTTTCTTTTCTTCCTTCTTGGATTCTGCTGTAGTTTCCTTTTTCTTTTCTTCCTTCTTGGCAGCTTGCTCCAAGACGATGTAGTCGGTGTCTCCGTCGATGTAATGCAGTGCCTTGCGGAAAGTCTTGCTGCTGCCAGCTGGCACGATGATGTCATGGAGCGAGTCGCAGTCATCGAAGGTATGGCGGCTGAGCTTATTGGGTACTCCTGCGAAAGTAATCTTCTTCAGTTTGTCGCACTCGGCGAAGGCATAGCTCTTCACCTCCTTTACGCTGGCAGGTACATACGCACTTTCCAGTTCGTCGCAATCATAGAAGGCATCGTGCTCAATCTCCTTTACGGTGCTTGGGATGATGACATTCTTGAGCGTCTTCTTGCCGCGGAATGCCATTTCGCCGATAATCTCCACGCCTTCGGGAATGGTGAAGCTTTCTGCATGGCTCATGCAGTAGACGAGGCGCTTCTTGTCGGCAGTATAGACGGCCTCGCCGTCATACTCGAAATTATCGCTGTCAATCTTTTGCAGAGCAAGGTTGAGTACGAGGGTTTCAAACTTGTCATCCTTCTTTCCTTCTTTCTTGGAACTTTTCTTCTTCAGGAGCTCCAGGATTGCTTTCTTGTTCTCTTTCATCTGACTTTGAATTAAAATAAATCGTGTCCGTCTGCGAATACTGCCGTGTGGCATCTTCGCATCCGTTTCTTTTCGGCTGCAAAGGTACTACGATAGTTTGAAAGAGGAATAGAAAAAGTGGTTACGTGTTTGTGAAGATAATGTTACAGCAATGTTACGGTCATATTTTTATATACGAAAAGAGGACAAGTTCCGTATATTGGAACTTGCCCCTTTTTCCTGATAGATTGTTATAAAATTGACATAGTGCCTACAGCGAGTTGCTATTTAGCACTATGCCTATATGATAACGAACTATTGTTCTAGGACAAAAGAAAATAAAAGCCTATCACCAAAATGACTTTTAAAACTTCTTATGTAAGATTCGGATTTATTACAACTATTTTGCACGTAATCGTAATATGACTCATTTGGAGTTCTATCATAAAACCAACTATCATCCGAGTACTCTATAGCAGAATTATTCATACAATATACATCGCCACCCAAGATTGGAATTGCTAAAAGTTTACATAGATGTACTATTTTAAGTGCTTCTTGACATGGAAAAGCATAGCCTTCAATACCTAAATTCTTCAAGGAATAATATTCGGTAATATCATTATCTTGAATAATTGAAATTATATCCTTCTGTTTCATTTTAAGGTTTACAGCAATGTTACGGTCATATTTTTATATATGAAGAAAGGACAAGTTCCGTATTTTGGAATTTGCCCCTTCTGATATAAACTCTCTCTATATAAATATCTTGTCTTTTTACTTGCTTAGGCACATGCGGTGGTTGATGTCTGCTACCTCAGGAATAGAACAGATGACGTGCTTCAAGAACATAGCCATGCAAAATGTCATACCTGAAAACATAACTGCGGCGAAAGCCAAAGTAAAAATAGTTGCCATAATTTTGTAATCCTTTTTTTAAATAATGAATAATTGTGTTTCAATCTTTTTACGGGTGCAAAGTTAATGCTTTTTAGCGGATTTACCATATTTTAAGCTAAGAAATACAGTTTGCATTTGTATTTCTTGATGTAAGTCAACAAGGCCGAAAATGCCTCGAAACCTCTGTAAATAAAGGGATTTTGAGGAAATGCTTACGTCGTGAAAGGTGATATGTAAGCCTAGATTTTAAAATGAAATCTATTAACCCCTTTTAACGTACAGTATGTAAGTAGTAACTACTCAGCACCCCCTTTGGAATAGGGTATGCGGTTATGCTTGCCACTAAATTATGGCAAGTATAGCTGCATATTTAGAATTTCCATTTTTCTTAGCGGTCTCTACAATGGAATGTATTTGAGCAAAGATGTCTGCTCCCTCATCCGTGCGGAAGCAACCACTGACTTTCTGCTTGACTTTAATCTTTCTCACTCCTCGTTCGCTTGCATTATTATCATAGGGTATAGAGAAGTCAGAAAGAAATGTAAACAGGTAATCTTTCACTTTATAGATACCTTTTTTGAATGTCTCAAAGTCTTTGTGCAAGTGAGTCAAACTCTCGGTAAGTAACTGCCCCATCTTATCTTCTATTTTTTTGATTTTCTTGATGGTAACATTCTTTGCCTTTCTTAAAGCAATGGCATCCCTTAGACAATGTTGGAAGCGTCTGGACCAATCTTGCCCCTCGTCAAGTTCATTGAGGTATTCGGCATTTCTTAATAAATGGGCTAGACATACCTGGTGTTTCTTCACTTTCATCTTGAAATAACTGCCATGTCGATCTGTGACAAGTGTCGTGTTAGGCAAGCCGTGTGGAAACTTTGCGTCTATGGCCGCTATCCCCCTAGACTTCTTTTGATATACGTAGGTCAAAACATCCGTTTGGAAAATCCAATTCCAATGCAACTCCTTTCCAACGGCAGCACCGGTCTCATCTGCTCCAGCCACAGGGGATTTCTCTATTCGCTTTCTGATTTCCTCATAGGCGAATTCTGATTTCTTGCCAATTTCCTTAATGATGTTGCTCACTGTACCTTGGCTAATCTTGCGATGGAAAAAGTCAGAGACCGTCTCGGCCACTCTCTCCATGGAAAGGCATTGCACATGTAACAGATAAACAACCATAGCTCTAAGGTTCTTGCCATATGAAACCCTACAATTTGGAGCGTCCACTTTGTTGTGATGACCACAAGTGCAAACCTTCTCGAAATACTGATGCTCTGTTGTCTTCATCTTGGGCATTTCTATATCTACCACTTGTGATTTACGAACTTTTTTGGCAGGAATGTCTTCTAGAGATTTTCCGCAATGTTGGCAGAAACACGGAGAATGTTCTACGATTTCATCAGGCACGTCGTTGGTCATGAGAGTACAACCTTTATGTCCAAATTGACCGCCACTCTTCTTGGTACTTTTCTTACGCAAGCTTTTGGTACGACGTATAGCTTTAGCCTTGATAGACTCACCTGTTGGTGGCGTGCTGCTGTTGGTACTGTTGAGTTCTGGCTTCTCATATTTAGACAAGCGTTCTTTCAGTTCGGCAATTTCCTTATCACGAGCTGCAATCGTGAGTCTTGCCTCGTGCATTTCTTTTTGATGCAAGCTACCTAACCTGTTCAGACGAGAAATCTCCG
>CAVKNU010000337.1:0-6928 GCA_963657465.1 Lachnospiraceae bacterium | reverse complement strand
ACCGTCCGCCACGGCGACTTCCGCATCAGCTACTGCCACCTCTCCCGAATCCTCACCACCCAAGGCTCCTCCGTCTCCTCTGGCACCATCCTCGGCATCACTGGCTCCACTGGCCGCAGTACCGGCGAGCATCTTCATATCACCGCCAAATACAAGGGCAAAGCCTTCAATCCGATGGCGATGCTGGAGGTGGTAAGCTGTCAATAGCCTACATCATTTGAACTTCATTACCATGCTCCTTGATGATGTTAATAAGGTCGATAGTCTTCAGCCACACTGTTCGAATTAGAACTTTATTTCTTCGGGCTTAATCCTGTCAGCCTCAGTTATCGGTCTTATCACCTTGCATGGCACACCGCCAGCAACGACTCCTGCAGGAATGTCCTTTGTAACCACTGCACCTGCAGCAATGACAGAGCCATCACCAATGGTCACGCCGCCAATGACGGTGACGCTTGCTCCGAGCCATACATTGTTGCCGATATGGATAGGCTTGCTCTGCGTGAGCGGCTCCGTGCGCCGTTGCTCTGAGTTGACAGGATGCCCAGCGCAAGCCAGTACGCACTTCGGACCGATAAACACATCCTCACCAATAAATATAGGTGAAGTGTCGAGGAACACGCAGTCGAAGTTGACAAAAGTAAAATGTCCGCCCGCAAAATACGTATTGATGCCATAGTCGAAGTGGACGTGCGGCATGATTGCCACGTTCTCGCTCCAACTGCCCAGCAGTTCTCTGAGGAAAGTTGCCTGTGCCATACCATCAGACGGGTCAGTCATGTTGTACTTCCAACACAACTGTCGCGCCTTCTGCTGTATATCCTGTGGAATAAGCATCACATTGCCAGCGTATGGTGCATCGGCAGTGACGATGCTGCGCACGTCTTGTATGTCTGATTTTCTATTTGTTTCTTTCATTTATCAATATTGTTCGTTCTTATTGAATGGGCATAAATCAATGGTCAATTCGTCCAACTGCTCCTCGCTGAGTTTCATGCCTTTCAGCAGTTCCAAGAGTTCTTCTTGGCGTGGTTGTCCCAATGTCATTCGGTAAAGCGAGAGGACTTTGACAAGTCGTTCGTATCTGTAGCAGTCTCTGCTCAATGGATAAAGAGGAACTATACGTTCAATATACTCCAATGATTCTTTTTGTTCGTCAGACAATTTGCCAACAGGCAAGCACCAATATGGAACCATCTCTGAATCAGTCCCCTTTAATTCGGCTTTTGCTTTTGAAAACATCTCATCCCAAGAGAAAACGTCACAATATAGCTTTGCTACATTTCTTCTCACCACTAAGCACTTATATCGGTTGATACGCCCCTCCCGTTGTTCAAGGTCTACAGGATTGGATGGCAAATTCCAATGTACTATCTTTCTGGCATACCAATGGAAATCAAGTCCTTCCTGTCCGATGGATGTTGACGAGAGGATAAATGGGCGGAATGGAGAATTGAATGCATTGCGTATGTTACTTGTTCTGGCAACAGTCTTATCCGTCAAAGTTTTGTCTACAAATGGAATTGCGAAATGAGTACGCATGGCCACTTTCTTGCCTTCATTGCCAATAGACTCCTTTGTGTCTATTTTGAGAACACTCGTGCCAAGTATCGCTTCGTCAAGAGCTTTTCCTATTTTGTCGGAATTTAGCATGTGGGCATATTCGTCCAGGACAGACTGAAGATTCCCCTTTACACAATATTCAAGTACCGATTCATAATAGTCATCGTCACCTTTCTTATTATACAGGAGGTCTATAACTGCTGCACTCTCGGGCTTGTTGAATATCGAAACTATTGCTTTCGCTGCTTTACTTGCATCTTCCTGATTGCATGATTGGCGATAGGCGCATACTGCAGGAGAGGCAATTGAGATATTGGTCAGTACCTCTATGGCATTGGCAGGGATGCGAACCTGAACTGCACCTTCATTCTCGTAACAATCATCCAGCATTTTCATTATCGCAAGAATATGCCGCGCGTTACCTCTTTGCTGTGTCTGTAATGCGGAAATTTGTTCGTTGATAGAGAATAAGGACTTAATCTTCGATGAAATTTGCTTGCGTATGTCAGCCAACTTCTGTCCATAGTATTCCTTCGGGTCGTATAGGCTAGCCAGCGTTCTACATGGATATTCCAAAACATTGTCAGCACGCAAACGATTCTCACCATACCTGTTTTTCTTCTCTGGAACAGAGTATCGTATATCCGTCAGTTTCTTTTTGATTTCTCCCAATGTATATAGTTCCGCATAGTACGACATCATACAGGACACCATTCTCGGAACCATTTCCCACGAAGAGAAAAGTATTATCTTTGAGAAACGTTTTGCTTCTTCACTTTCAAAAATGCCTCCTGCGTGGTAATACGGGTGAGACGCAGGAACCCAGAGCAGATATTGAATCTTGTTGTTATGTTTCTCTCCAAACACCAAGTCGTGGAGATATTTCAGTTTGCCATTGCCTGGCGCAATATCATAGTAATTGTTGACTTTATACTTGCTCAGTAACAATGTCTCATTTGAAACTTCTGATATGATATTGTTTTTCTCAAGTTCCTTTTCTACCTTCTGCTTCAATACGTATTTATCCATAAATGACAGCAAATACGGAGATGACTTGACATACTCAATTGGCAAGTTCCCAATTCCTAATCGTTCGAGCAGACTTTGTCCTTGTGCATAAGAGACTATATCTTCAGGCAAGACATCGACATCCGTTACATGGGAATCGTCAAGAATACCAGAATTGAATCGTTCCGTTCTGCACATGACAGCATACAACGCATTTTGTGCGTTGTCTTTTGATATAACCAAAGGCGACAGGTCTGCTATATCCGTGCGTTTCAGTGCAGCTGAATATCTTTGCCATTTATTTTGAAAATCTTTCGCTTCCTTCTTGTCCACGAACAGGAAGTCCATAACTTTAACGAAATCTTCATAATGCTCGTCCTTTCCGTCTTCATTTATTTCTTCAAGAGTCGAGTATGGCTTGTAGGGAGTTGCAGAAAGCAAGAGAACCTTTGTGTTTGTCCTTGTCGGGTCAAAGAATTTATGAACGAGCATGGCCTGCTCATTTTCATTATCCTTGCATAGCAAGTCACTGAATCTTTGAAACTCATCCATTATGACAAGGTCGGGGTCGAGCATGTCTATACTTATGGTAGCAAAAGCTCTACGGACAATGTTTATTATTTCAGATTTTTCATTCCATGTACATTTGTTATTAAGAGAGTATTCTTTCAGACGTTCACATTCTTCATCGGCTATACTTTCCTTCAATCTAGCTAACATATATTCAAGATATCCAAGGGAGGAGCCATTTATTTCGCTATCTCTACAAGACTCTATCTTATCGTCATACCAGCTAATCAAATCATTCCAAGATTTCACGTCTTGGCTAAAAAAGCGGCTAAGTTCCGCTTTGTACCCTTCAAAACGGCTATCATGTTTCAAGACATTAAACATCACAGCTCTCTCATTGGCAGTACCCAATGAGTTTGTCAAACGAAAAGAAGTTGACGGGGTAAGAGGTATGATAGATTCTGGCATCTTGCCATCTTCCTTGGCTTTGTCACAGATTTCCTTGTTCTTTAAGGTAATAAACAAGTGTTGCATCGACAGACGGCTTTCACTCACATTCATTTTGTTGTCAACACCCAACTTGGCGATGTTCTGGTCAGCAATGTTTATGTTTGAACAAATATACACCACCTTGAAGAAATCGTCCTTTTGTTCCTCATGCCATTTCTTAACAAGTTCTATGACACGTCGGGCGACCATGGTCTTCCCTAATCCCACCTCGTCTGCAAGCAATATTCGACGCTTCCCCATGTCTTTAAACATGTGGAGTATTCTCTGCGCCGTGGCTTCTTGAAAGTCTGTTGTTGTCATAAGCGTCTTGTCTTTTTCAATGCATTTGCAAATTGATTGTACAACTTCTCAAAGTTGGCCGGAATTACACTCTTGTCAGCCTTGTCCATTATTTTCTTGATAGCGGTTATCTTTTCAGGAGAAGCATAAGCCGCCTTTACCATGTCCTCATAAAGGGAGGTAGTCATCTCAAATTCAGATGCTGCGGTATCGCCTTGCTGCAACTCACGTTCTATCTGTTGACTCTCTGCCAAGAACTCATCTGGTGAATCAGTCAACATAAAAGCCAGATAATTGATGAATTTACTCTTTGTGTTGATGACCGATTGGAATATAGCCTTGTCTCGTTCTTCCACAGGCAATCCCTTGGTGTCAATTTTTATAACACGCTTTATGTCTTCTGCCTCTATGATATAAAACTCAGTAACAGAGGCCAATGACAGTGCTTTAAACACTATACCATCTGTAAGTTCTTGCCTTAAAGCAGGACTATACAAAGGATAAGTATATATCGGCATATTGGCGATGTATTTCTTGCAATGAATGGTTAAGTCGTAAGTTCCATCATCTGCAACACTTGCACTTGCTCCATTTATCGCTCTGATTGCCTTGCTCAACTCTAATTCAATTTTTGTCTTTTCCTTGTCACTGTCATTTTGTGGAAGAACAGACGTTACTTGCTCAAACATACAGTCTTTACCATCATAAATGAGTTCTTTGCGGAATTTGTAATAACTCATATTGTAGGGCTTAAACTGTAATCGTAGCAGAAACTCTACATTTCGCCCGAATCCGTTTTGTGTGGCATTGGTAGAACCCAGAAAGAGATAGTTCAAGTTGTTCTGGCTATTCCGAATAAAATACACTTTCTCATGTATGTCTACACATGTGTCCTTTTCTGTTCTATCGGTCATCACTTCTTTCACTGCATACACACCATCATTCATCGTTAGCATCTGTTCCGTTACACTGGAGTGACGTGTGATGAGTGTCTTCTTTGTACTTGGGTGGATCTGAACGAACTGTCGAACTATACTGTCATCAACAAAAGGAGAAATGATTATCGTTTCTGCTGCATAGTCAAGCATCTTGTCCAGGCAGCTGTTTTTACCATCATATTCAGGAATCCCCATAGGGAAGAACTCATAATCTTCAAATGGCAGTTCCGTATCAAATTGTCTTACATGGTTCAGGGACTCACAAAGTCCGTCAATCCCTTTACGCACATTCCTGTCTTTTGCTTGACCTTTTAGCCATAGGAGAAAATCGAGCAATGGTTTGTGCTTTTTCCTATTGGCCGGACTCTTACTCACAGTCCCTGTCAACTCGCAAACTACATCAAGGTCTTCAGATGTGCTGAGATTGCGCGACATGACAACTACCTTCAATTGCTCGTTGCCATTTGCCGGATTTGATTCCTTTATGATCCACACCTTCGGATGGAAGTTGACAAACCCCTTACCTCTTGACGGCAAGGCTATCTGCACGATGCTTTTTTCAAGAAGGGAATAGATGTTCGTCTTGGTGTTTTGTGGAACATGAATGTTGCCGGCATTACAAAATACAGCGAACTTGCCGGCAGACTTGTTTATCGCCTCCAATATATAATGTGGAGAGCGCATGGCATCATCGGTCAGCTCACTCATCGTTCCCAACATGAAAGGAACCGACAATAATGTGGCCATGTCAAGACTGTAAGTGGTGCAAACAGCATAATCCACCACAAATCCGTCACTTGCCAACACTTCGTTGTACATCACCTCGTTAAACAATGCTTCAGCCATTGATTGCCTCCTTTCCTCTTAGTTCCGCAACAAAAGCAATAACTGTTTCCCATCTGAACGACAATTTGTAATTGTGTACAGGATATTTGGGGTCGTATGAATATGCCTGATTACCGATTTTTCGTCTCGTTCCTTTTACACGTCGCTCTCTACGAATGATGCAGTCGTCAAGTTCTGCAAGATTGTCATTGGCAAGATACTGGGCTACCTCTTGACAAAACATTTTCGATGAGTTCTCGCGTAAGGTAACCATAGCAAGGACATCATCAATATTGATGCCGCTATGCTTGAACCTGTTGTGCTCCATGGAGAACTTCTCAAACATCTTTTCATCACGACTCCCATTAGTTTCAGAGTAGATGCAGTTATAGCGCAGATGAACTACATACATAAAATCAGCAAACTGCTGTGCCCGTTTCTGCATAATGCGCAAATCATCCGGCAACATATTTTCATCAATACCGGGAAACTCTTTTGCCAATGGTAACTCTTCATGTTCCACAAGATATTTCAACAGTGTACCTTGACATGCTTTTGCTTTCGAGATATGGTCAACGATAAACGCTTTGTCCTCCTTTGTCAATGTTATGGAGCAAGCTTTTGTAAAGTCATAGTCAACAACAGGAAAGGAACAGAACTGGTAAAGTCCGCCCTTTTCCTCGGAATCATTGGCCGTGTCTTCATCTTCCGACTTGAATTTTTGCGGTTGGTTGTGAAGGTGCTTTGATGTGGCATAGATAAGTTCAAACAGTTGCGGATTGCGTAATATTCCAAATGTCTGCAAACCAGAATTATAAATATACGCAGGATCATACTTCACATAGTTGGTGTTGTTCTTGCCAATCACCTCACTTCCAGTTATACCAATTGTTCCTTCAGGTGAACCTTCAACAAGGTTCTTTGTCATCAACCTTTCAAGACGAACGACTTCTGCTCGAACCTCGCCCTGTCTGTTGTATCTTTTATATGTTGCCTTTTTATATAGCTGAGGCATAAGAGAAAAATACTTCAGATGTTTCTGTAAGGTCGATATGCCCGGGAACAGCAGGTCAGAGAAAGCATCGCGTATTCGTCCAATGCCCAGCTCGTCGAGTGCAACAGATTCTGAAAGCATCTTCATCACCTGCAGCACTTTGGCTTGTTCGTCCTTGTTGGTATGTATATAGCCTAATTTCATATTCTCATGTCTGTTATATATTCATAATTGTGGTATCCACTTCCTTCGGATTGCCACATAGAATGTTTGCCACTTCTCGACATCCACAGTCGCATTG
>CAVKNU010000336.1:0-6944 GCA_963657465.1 Lachnospiraceae bacterium | reverse complement strand
ATTACTGGTCGTCTGAACGGTGCTGAAATGGCACGTAAGGAAATGTACAAAGAGGGTCGTACTCCTCTTCACACATTCCGCGCAGACATCGACTACTGCCAGTGTGAGGCACTTACTAAGGTAGGTTTGCTTGGCATCAAGGTATGGATTTGCCGTGGTGAGGTTTATGGTAAGGCTGATCTTACCCCTAACTTTACTCAGGACAACAAGAGCAACAACCGTGGTAACGGTCGCTCTAACCGTGGTGGTAATCGCAAGAGAAACAATAACCGTTAAATTAGAAAGCTATCATGTTACAGCCAAAAAGAGTAAAATATAGAAGACCTCAAGATGGTCGTGGCAATAAAGGCAACGCCCACAGAGGTACACAATTGGCATTCGGTTCTTTCGGTATCAAGACTCTTGAGCCAAAGTGGATCGATAGCCGTCAGATTGAGGCTGCTCGTGTAGCCGTAAACCGCTACATGAACCGTCAAGGTCAGGTCTGGATTCGAATTTTCCCTGATAAGCCAATCACTCGTAAACCAGCCGATGTCCGAATGGGTAAAGGTAAGGGTGATCCTGCAGGATGGGTTGCACCTGTTACACCAGGTCGTGTCCTCTTTGAAGTAGAAGGTGTAAGTTTCGATATCGCTAAGGAGGCTCTTCGCCTTGCAGCACAGAAACTTCCTGTAAAGACTAAGTTTATTGTTAGACGTGATTACGATAAAAACGCTTAATTATGAAGATTGCAGAAATTAAAAATATCGAGACCAAGGAATTGGTTGAGAAGTTGGAGGCAGCAGTTGACGCTTTGAACAAGAAGAAGATCAACCACATGGTTACTCCGCTTGAGAATCCATCAGAGATTAAGGTTGCTCGTCGTGATATCGCACGTATGAAAACTGAACTTCGTCAGAGAGAACTTAACAAATAATAATGGTCCAGATGGAAACAAGAAATTTAAGAAAAGTAAGACAGGGTGTTGTCATCAGCAACAAGATGGATAAAACCATTGTTATTGCAGCTAAGTTCAAGGAGATGCACCCTATTTATGGTAAGTTTGTCCAGAAGACAAAGAAGTACCATGCACATGACGAGAACAATGAGGCTAACGTAGGTGATACAGTTATGATCATGGAGACTCGTCCTCTGTCTAAGACAAAGAGATGGAGATTAGTACAAATCGTAGAAAAAGCTAAGTAATTATGATACAGACTGAATCAAGACTTACAGTATGTGACAACAGCGGTGCTCGCGAGGCTCTCTGCATCCGTGTCCTCGGTGGTACAGGCCGTCGTTACGCAAGTGTTGGTGACGTGATTGTCGTTGCTGTCAAGAACGTTATCCCATCAAGTGATTTGAAGAAAGGTGCAGTATCAAAGGCTTTGATTGTTCGCACAAAGAAGGAGATTCGTCGCGCAGATGGTTCTTATATCCGTTTCGACGATAACGCTTGTGTATTGCTCAACAATGCGGGTGAGCTTCGTGGTAGCCGTATCTTCGGCCCTGTTGCTCGTGAGCTTCGTGCAGTTAATATGAAAGTCGTTTCTTTGGCACCTGAGGTTCTTTAATATTTTAAAATTAAGAAGTAATGAGTAAGTTACATATTAAGAAAGACGATACCGTTATCGTTATTGCCGGTGCTGATAAGGGCAAGACTGGTAAGGTGCTCAAGGTCCTCGTTGATGAGAACCGTGCCATCGTAGAGGGTGTGCACATGGTTTCTAAGAGCACTAAGCCATCTGCTAAGAATCCTCAGGGAGGCATCGTAAAGCAGGAGGCTCCTATTCATATCTCAAATTTGAGTTTGATTGATCCTAAGAGTGGCAAGGCTACTCGTGTTGCTATCAAGCATGAGGGTAAAAACGTTGTTCGCATCGCTAAAAAGTCAGGGGAGGAAATCAAGTAATGGATACAGCACAGTTAAAGAAAGTATATAAGGAGACAATCGCTCCTGCTCTTCAGAAGCAGTTCAACTACTCTTCTGCAATGGAGATTCCAGTTTTGAAGAAGATTGTCATCAACCAGGGTCTCGGTGACGCTACACAGGACAAGAAGATTGTTGACGTAGCTATCAATGAGATTACTGCTATCACCGGTCAGAAGGCTGTTGCTACATATTCTAAGAAGGATATCGCAAACTTCAAGCTTCGTAAGAAGATGCCTATCGGTGTTATGGTAACATTGCGTCGCGAGCGCATGTACGAGTTCTTGGAGAAGCTCGTTCGCGTTTCTCTTCCTCGTATCCGCGACTTCAAGGGTATTGAGAGCAAGTTTGATGGTCGTGGTAACTACACATTGGGTATCACAGAGCAGATCATCTTCCCAGAGATCAACATCGACGAGATTGATCGTATTCAGGGTATGAACATCACCTTCGTAACAACAGCTAAGACTGATGAGGAAGGTTTCGCTCTCCTGAAGGCATTTGGTCTCCCATTCAAGAACAATAAAGATTAATAGATATGGCAAAAGAATCAATGAAAGCTCGCGAGGTAAAGCGTGCAAAGCTTGTAGCTCGTTACGCAGAGAAACGCGCAGCACTGAAAAAGATTATTGCAACTTCTAATGATCCAGCCGAAGCATACGAGGCAGCTCGTAAGCTTCAGGCTATCCCTAAGAATGCAAACCCTATCCGTCTTCACAATCGTTGCAAGATCACTGGCCGTCCAAAGGGTTATATCCGCCAGTTTGGTCTTTCTCGTATCCAGTTCCGTGAGATGGCTTCTGCTGGTTTGATTCCTGGTGTAAAGAAGGCTAGCTGGTAATCCCTTATTAGGTTAGAAAGATTTTTTTTTAATATTGTCGGGGTAGGCCCGATTAATTAAACTTTTATATTTTATGACAGATCCAATAGCAGATTATCTGACAAGACTCAGAAACGCAATCATGGCTCATCACCGTGTTGTTGAAGTTCCTGCGTCTAACTTGAAGAAAGAGATCACTAAGATCCTCTTCGAGAAAGGTTACATCCTCAACTACAAGTTTGTAGAGGATGGTCCTCAGGGTTCCATCAAGGTGGCCTTGAAGTACAACCCAACTACAAAGCAAAACGCTATCAAGTGTTTGAAGCGTGTTTCTACTCCAGGTTTGCGTAAGTACACTGGCTACAAGAACATGCCAAGAGTTATTAACGGATTAGGTATTGCAATCTTATCTACATCCAAAGGTGTAATGACAGACAAAGAGGCTTCTGATCTCAAGATTGGTGGCGAGGTTCTTTGCTATATTTATTAATTGGAGGATTTAATATGTCAAGAATAGGAAAATTGCCAATTAGTATCCCTGCAGGTGTTACCGTTAATTTCGATGCTAACTCAAACGTTGCAACAGTTAAAGGTCCTAAGGGTGAGCTTTCTCAGTGGATTGATCCATCTATCAAGATGAATGTAGAGGATGGTCAGGTTGTCTTCGAAATCGATGAGAATAGTCCTGTAAATACAAAGCAGAAGCAAGCATTCCATGGCTTGTATCGCTCTCTCGTTAACAATATGGTTATCGGTGTAAGTGCAGGTTACTCTAAGACTATGGAGTTGGTCGGTGTAGGTTACCGTGTTTCTAATCAGGGTAATCTTATCGAGTTCGCTTTGGGTTATACACACCCTATCTTCATTCAGCTTCCTAAGGAGGTTAAGGTTGAGACTAAGTCTGAAAGAAATCAGAACCCTATCATAACATTGGAGTCTTGCGACAAGCAGTTGTTGGGACTCATTTGTGCAAAAATTCGTTCTTTCCGTATGCCTGAGCCTTACAAGGGTAAGGGTATCCTGTTCAAGGGTGAAGTTATTCGCAGAAAGTCTGGTAAGAGCGCTGCAGCTAAGTAATTTTAATTATTTACGATTATGACAACAAAGAAAGTAGAAAGACGAATTAAGATAAAGTTCCGTATTCGTAAGAATGTTAATGGAACAGCTGAGCGTCCACGTCTTAGTGTATTCCGCTCTAACAAGCAGATTTACGCTCAGGTTATTAATGATTTGACAGGCACTACACTTGCATCAGCTTCTTCTCTTGGCTTGGAGAAAATGCCTAAGCAGGAGCAAGCTGCTAAGGTCGGCGAGCTCATTGCTGAGAAGGCAAAAGCTGCTGGTATTGAGACAGTTGTTTTCGACCGTAATGGTTATCTCTACCACGGTCGTGTAAAGGAATTGGCTGATGGTGCTCGTAAGGGTGGTCTTAAATTTTAAACGATTATGGCAATGAATAAAGTAAAAGTAAATAGTGAAGTAGAACTTAAGGATCGCTTGGTTGCTATCAACCGTGTAACTAAGGTTACCAAGGGTGGTCGTACTTTCACATTCGCTGCTATCGTCGTTGTTGGTGACGGTAATGGCGTTATCGGTTATGGTCTTGGTAAGGCAGGTGAAGTAACAGCTGCTATTGCTAAGGGCACTGAGGCTGCTAAGAAGAACTTGGTTAAGGTACCTGTACTGAAGGGCACTGTTCCTCACGAGGTTGAGGTTGCATTCGGTGGTGCTAAGGTTCTTATCAAGCCAGCTGCTGCCGGTACCGGTTTGAAGGCCGGTGGTGCTATGCGTGCTGTACTTGAGAGTGTTGGTATTAAGGATGTCATTGCAAAGTCAAAGGGCTCTTCTAATGCTCATAACCTTGTAAAGGCTACTATCGCAGCTCTTGCACAGATGCGTGATGCTTACACTGTTGCAGGTGAGCGTGGTATCAGTATGGATAAAGTATTTAACGGTTAATTAGGAAAATTCGATTATGGCAACAATTAAAATCAAGCAGATTAAGAGTAAAATCGGTGCTCCAGTAGATCAGAAGCGTACTCTCGCTTGTCTTGGTCTCCACAAGATTTCTCAGGTTGTTGAGGTAGAGGATACTCCTAGCAACCGTGGTATGATCCGTAAGGTTCATCACCTCGTAAGTGTAGTTGATTAATTAATCTTTTTAAATTAGGAACGATTATGAAATTAAATAATTTGAAACCTGCTGCAGGTTCTACCCATTCACGTCGTCGTATTGGTCGTGGTCCAGGTTCTGGCCTCGGTGGTACTTCTACTCGTGGTCACAAGGGTGCCAAGGCTCGTTCTGGTTATAAGAGAAAGATCGGTTTTGAAGGTGGTCAGATGCCATTGCAGCGTCGTGTTCCAAAGGCTGGTTTCAAGAATATCAACCATAAGGAGTACTTCGCAGTTAACCTTTCAACTCTTCAGGCTCTTGCAGAAGCAAAGAACCTTACAAAGATTGGTGTTGCTGAGCTCAAGGCAGCTGGTCTTACTAACGGTAAGGAGCTTGTTAAGATTCTCGGTAATGGTGAACTTAAAGCAAAATTAGAGGTTGAAGCTAATGCTTTCTCAAAGACTGCCGAAGAAGCAATCAAGGCAGTAGGTGGTAACGCAACTATAATCTAAGTAAATGAAAAAGTTTATTGAGACACTAAAGAACTGTTGGAAGATTGAGGATTTGCGCCAGCGACTCCTCATCACTCTTCTGTTTACGGCTATTTACCGTTTTGGCTCGTTTGTGGTACTTCCTGGTATCAATCCGAGCATGTTGGACAAACTTCAGTCGCAGACCTCAGGCGGACTTATGTCGCTTCTGGACATGTTCTCTGGTGGTGCATTTTCCAATGCATCTATTTTTGCACTGGGAATTATGCCTTATATCTCAGCTTCAATCGTTATGCAGCTTCTTGCTGTCGCTGTGCCTTATTTCCAGAAGATGCAGCGTGAAGGCGAAAGTGGCCGCAAAAAGATACAATGGTACACTAGAGTCTTGACTGTAGCCATCTTGGTCTTTCAGGCTCCTAGTTACCTCTTGAATCTTAAGATGCAGGCAGCTGGTGCTTTGGCAACAGGTATCAGCTGGACTGTTTTCATGATTCCGGCAACGATCATCTTGGCAGCAGGTAGTATGTTCATTCTTTGGTTAGGTGAGCGTATTACTGACAAGGGAGTGGGTAACGGTATCTCTTTGATTATTATGATTGGTATCATCGCTCGTTTGCCACAAGCATTCGTACAGGAGGTTACTTCTCGTTTGCAGGCAATCTCTGGCGGTGGTTTGATTATGTTCATCGTTGAGATTCTTATCCTTTACGCAGTAGTTTGTGCTTCTATCTTGTTAGTGCAAGGTACACGTAAGATTCCAGTTCAGTATGCAAAGCGTCTCGTTGGCAACAAGCAGTACGGTGGTGCTCGTCAGTACATTCCTTTGAAATTGTTTGCTGCTAATGTAATGCCTATTATCTTTGCTCAGGCTTTGATGTTTATTCCATTGGCAATTGTTCGTTACCAGTCTGAAAATGCTAGTAGCGTAGTGCAGCAGTTGATGGATAACCGCAGTTTGCTTTACAATGTTGTATATGTGATCCTTGTGATTGCCTTTACATATTTCTATACTGCGATTACATTGAACCCTACTCAGATGGCTGAGGATATGAAGCGTAACAATGGTTTCATTCCAGGTGTTAAGCCAGGAAAGGACACAGCTGAGTACATTGATACCGTAATGTCTCGTATTACTTTACCAGGTTCATTATTTATAGCATTTATTGCGATTATGCCTGCTCTTGCAGGACTTCTCGATGTGCAACAGGCCTTCTCTCAATTCTTTGGAGGTACCTCTCTTTTGATTTTGGTCGGCGTTGTGATAGACACATTACAGCAAATCGAGAGTCATTTGCTTATGCGCCACTATGATGGTCTCCTTAATTCAGGCCATACACGTCAAGGTGGTGTTGCTGCATATTAATCTTTATCTTTTGAAATGTCGATATTTCTGAAGACAGAGGATGAAATTGACCTAATGAGCTAATGGGGAATCATCATGATTGTTTTTTAGCAAGTTAAGGTAAACATATAAAACCAGGTGTAATGACTCTCCAAATATTATCCATTTGGAGAGCCTTTTCCCGCTTATATATTTTGCTCATTACGAGCATACTATTGTTGTTCGAAAAGGTAAAGCTGAAATTTTATCTTCATTCGTAGAAGTTGAAC